>CAYWIH010000083.1:0-22902 GCA_964458305.1 uncultured bacterium
AAATTCTACTTCTGAAAATGGAGCGTCAGCTACTGCAAATTTATTAGAGAAAGAAGAAACAGAATCTAATAGCCAAGAAATTGAAATAAAAGAAGTAAATAATAACAATTCTGCATCAAAATCTTCAGAAGATAGTGGAGAGGAAAATGATAGTGAGGAAGATGATGAAGATAAGAAAGACGGTAAAGGCGATCGAGATATAGAAGATAAAAAAGATAAAGATCGCGACGGTGATAAAGATAATGAAAAAGAAGGTAAAAGCGATCGCGATGGTGATGGAGACGGGGATAAAGATAACGAAAAAGAAAAAGATGGTGATGGTGGCGAAATAGAAATAGAGGGTTTAAAAAAGGCGATCGCTTTCCTAGAAAAAAATGATATCTTCAATTTACCTAAGAATATTTCTGAAGTTTCAATCGAAGTAGAAACAGGTAAAAAAGGTTTAAATAAGCTTTTACAAAATCAACAATTTAACGCCTTATTAGAACAATTGGGTTTACCAACTGGCAAAGCACTTAAAAATAAGCTAAAAGGCGATGAAGTAGAAATAGAAAAAGAAATAAAACTGCCAGACGGATCTACTCTTTCGATCGAATTAGAAGCAGAAGAAGGACAAATTAAATTTAGTCTAGAAATAGAAAGAGATGATGAGGAAATCCTTATTAGTAGATTACCAATTACTGGGCCATTAATTGGTTTAACTCGCGAACTAAATCGTAGATTTTTTATTATTTTCGGTCGCGAATTAGTTCCGAACAGAAATGATGCCTGTACGCCTTATAGTAGCAAACAAGAGGCAGATATTAATGAACTTTTTCTAAGAGAAAATTCGATCCCACTTCAACGTCAATTTTTTGGTAATGAGGTGGCTCAGCTTTACACTGATTATCTGAATCGAAAACCAGGTGATAGCCTTGAAAGAAAAGTTTTTGATAATCCTAATAGCGAAATTGTGCAGGGATTTATTAGATCTAATATTAATAATCCTACACAAGTAAAAATTATTCTGAATGTGTTTGACAGACTAAAGAATAATAGTTCTAGTCTTCCAAATATTCCTCCTAATACCTGGGTTGACATTCCACTCGAACAATTATTGCCAACAAGTTTGGGTGTAGATGAAAAAGGGAATCGAATAATTGGGGGCTTAGATAATTATGATATTGATTATGCTCTTGCCGCAGAAATACCTGGACAGTTAGCAGGGGGTCAGAAAGGTGGTAGCGATGCAGGACAAGATATTCGTGAAGTATCAGGTTCTATAAGTTTTTTTCGGGAAGTTAATGATTCCGGTATAACTACAAAAGCTACAGTTAGACCAAACTTAAGAATTAGGGTTTTAGATGCACTCGACTTTTGCCCTGGAAATCTAGGTGTTGGGCCACAATTAGCTTTTACTGTTCCTTTGAGTCGGCTAGAAGCAAGTGGTAGTGCTTATGATGTACCTTTTGAAGTAATTTATGATGTTCCTCCATTAGAAGTTAATCTTGCTCCCGATCTTATAGAAATACTTGATAATTCTATGCAAAATAATTCCAGACAAGTGTAACTAAAATCTAGATTTTTATTCATTTCATTTTAGCTCTCCATTTTTATATTTACGATAAAGTTAATTAGGAGAGCTTTGTCTTTTTATTAACGAGAAATAACTTATGAAGAAACAAATCTTCCTTTTATTAGTAATGTTTCCTATTCTTAACTCTTGTAAGTTATTATGGAACTTAAGTATTCCAGAATTTACAAATGATATTAAAATATTTCTTGACAATAAAGTAGGATTTAAACCTAAGCTAAAATGCAGTATGATTACTTCTACTCAGTATGGAAATTGCATTTTTAGAGGTTCACCTGAATTGGTTAATAAGTTAATCAAAACCTTGGATCTTTCTCAACCCAGAAATCCGTATAAGCCTACCTATAACGAGATAGGAGAAAGCAGTTATCCTATTAAAGGTCAGGAAAATAATCCTTTGATAACTAAGGAAAATTGTGAATGGATGGCAGAATTTAATCATCAAACGCCTACAAAAGTGTACGAATATAAAAATCCTGAGTTAATTTATATTAAAGAATCATATTCGATAGCTTTTAGTCAATTATCTGTATATTATCGAACTGATACAAACAAGATATGTTTACAAGTTAAATATGCTTCTTATTAGAAGGATATCATCTAATAAAAAACCGGTAGTGTGTTAGAAAAAGGTGAGGTTGCTAAAACAAGATAATTGTAAACCTTATAAAAAATTATGCAATGCCCTGAAACTGTTAGCCCTAGTACAAAAAATGCCTTGGTTGTAAGAAGCTAACTTGAATTTAATACAATACTTCGCCCCGCTTGCGGCACGAGTTTCCATTTCTATCGATAAGTTTGCGATCGCAGAGGAGATAATCAAAAAGAGACTTGGAAATAATATTCTTATTTAAGAAATAGCTATTTCCCTAAATAAGTTTTCTAAACTTTGGCAGTGGGTGCGAACGTTAAAGGTTTCCTCAACTATTTTCCGGCCTTTTTCTCCCATTTGGCGGCATAAAGCAGGGTTTTCTTGAAGAATGCGTAATTTTGCGGCTAAATCCGCTCGATCGCCTGGCTGAATTAAAAATCCTGTTTCTCCTTCAGCAACCATTTCGGGAATGGCGTTAATATTAGTTGCTATTACTGGCAAACCTGCGGACATTGCTTCGATAAATACCCAGCCAAAACCTTCAAAAATAGTCGGCATGACAAAGACATGGGCTTGGCGATATAATTCTAACCATCGATCGCTGTAGGCACTAATTCCTCGGTGTAAAAATACTTGAGGATGTTCGCAGTCTATAACTGCATTTGTCATTAAATGTAGTTCGGCTGTTTCGGAAAAGTTAGCTAAAAATACTTCTAAAACGTCGTATCCTCCTTTGCGATCGAAGTCGTTACCGACAAAAAGAATTTTAAATGGTTTTTGTTCTTGTTTGGCTGCTAAATCTGGAGGGGTTAATTTATTAATATCTACTCCGGGATAAACTACTTTTACTTTATCTGGATCGATATTGTAATCTTTTATTACCGATTGTCTGCCCCATTGCGATCGAGTTACAATTTTTTTTGCTGCTTGAAATACTTTTTTACCCATCCATAAATTAGGAGCGTAAGTCCACATAAATTGAGGCTCTGTTTTTTCTTTTGCTGCTTGATATGATGTCATATCTAAACTTACTACTGTAGGGATTTTTTCCATTAAATCTAGGCTGAGAAAACCGAGGATATAAGTATGTAAGTGCAGTGCGGAATAATCTTTTTCTTTAAGTAGTTTTATTGCCAGTTTTCTGGCCATATAAGCAAAGGAAATTTGGGCGCGAAACCTGCGAAAATCTAAGTTTTGGTTTTGTATCCATTCATTAGGAAAAGATGGAGTTAGCAAGCGTCTAATTATTTTTGTATCTAATTTTCTTTGTTCGTGATACCAATAAAAATCTACTGCTATTTTTGTCGATTCTTGCAAGCCTTTTCTTAATAATTCTCCATAAGTTCCATGCCCCATATGTCTTTCCATTAAAGAAAGAACTTGGGGTAAGTTGTTTTTATTGGGGTCGATCGATTCAGAACGTTCTCGAACAATCATTGTTTTAATATTTTTACTTAGATAATATTTTTATATTTTAATATCCCAATGGCTCACATCAAAGCCATATTCTCGCTCTAATAGTTGCATATCTGGTTCTAATTCTTGCCAGATATATTTTTTCTGTTCTGGAGAAAGTTGGACATTGTTTTTATTTTTTTTGCCCAATAAATTATATATTTTAGCTTTTTGTTCTTTGGATACTTTCTTGGCTAAAGAACGTAAAAAAGGAATTTGTTTCAGATTTTCCCATAAACTTTCGTCTGCCAATCTTTGATTGTTAGCGTTATGAACTTTATCGATTCCTGCAAATTCGTAATTAGGATCTATTTCTAAAAACTGACAGACTTTTTTAAGTAAATCTTTCGGATTATTTTTTAAATCGTCAAAATCTAATAATAAAATATTTTCAGCAGGAAACCTTTTATAATATTCTCCTATTTGCATTCCGTATAAAGAAGGTACTATTAAATCGCGATCGATTGTTTGAGAACCAGATTTTTCTATTTCTTCCCAACCTGCCGATCTACCGTGAGTATAATGAGATTCGATGCGATCGAGGGGATTTCTCATTATATAAATGAATTTAAATTTAGCCTTATCTTTGAGAGAAAATATTCTTTCTGCTGCGTTAGCATAAGTGGGAACTCTGGTATAATCTACTGAAGCTTCTAAAGCTATTTTATGCTCGTTCGGATTCCAATTTCCCCATAAAGATTGATACCAATCAAAACCTTTAGCCCAGCAAGGTGCTGAGAAGAAAAAAGTTTCTTTCTTGCTACATGGTGCAATTTCTGGGTGTTCTGACAAATAAAAAAATAAGCTGGTAGTTCCGCATTTCATCGCTCCTACAATCAGAGCAAAATTATCGATTTTTACTTTTATTTCTTGTTGGTTCATAGCAAGCTATTTAAGGTTAATTTTAATATTTATTTCTATTTTGCTGCTAAAAAAACAATTTTGCAACCTGTCGATGTTTAACCTTTTAATACCAGAAGTGCAAAAAAACAGGCTACAGATCTAATAAACATTAATTATTCCAAGAGTTGTTAACTATTTACTGACTTCTGTACCGACATACCATGGTACGTCCTTGATTTAACCTTTCGATCTCCCTCCTAATTGCAAGCGAATTTTTTCTATATTTTTGATATAGTGAAGGTAGACGATCGCAAAAAATAATTGTAATTTTTGACGATTATTTTTCAAAACTGGATTAGATGCTACTTTACGATAAGCCGATCTTAAAGGTGGTCTTAATTGCAGTAAATTTTTAAATAATTCAGTTAATTTATTTGCTTGTTTGTCTTTTGTTTTATCGTAAGTTCCCCCTGTTTGACGAATTACTTTTTTAGCTAATTCAGCTAAAGAATATCTCGCCGGATGTGCGATACAAACATCATCGCCATAAACTAATAAATAGCCGCGATCGTAAACTCTTACCCCCCATTCTCCATCGCCTCCAGATTTTAAATTAGAATCAAAATAACCGACATCTTCAAATACTTTTTTCCAGGTAAATAAGTTAGCCGTCGCCCCATATTTATATTCTTCGATATACTTTTTTTGTTGTAAATTGGTAGCTGCATCGTAAATTTCCGCAGCAGTTGGGTTGTGAGGATCTTGAAAAAATATTTCTATTTTTCCGCCAACCAAGCCACAGTTAGCTGCCGATTTGAGCCGTTTAATTCCCATTTCTAACCAATTTGTTGCCGGAATGCAATCGGAGTCTGTAAAGGCAAAAATTTCCCCTTTAGCAAGGGTAATTCCTCGGTTACGAGCGGCATAAGATCCGCGTTTTTTTTCTGAAGTTAGTTTGACGTGAGGGAAGCGATCGACTGCTGTTTGAATATTTTCTTCAGAATTATTATCAATAACAATAATCTCGTACAAATCTTGAGAATAGGTTTGATTTTCTAAAGCTTCCAAACATAGTTTTAATCTTTGAGAATCGTTATAAACTGGAATAATTACTGAGATAAAATTTAAATTAGATTCTGACATAATATCTATTTTAATTTTATTGGTTTAGATATTTTTTGCGAGCGTACTCATAAATTTCTAGATCTGGAGCGCAAATAGTTTCTATTTTTGCCAAAATATCCTTATCTACTTCTGGTTTGGCTACGGGATTTTTTCGCTTGTGAGGTATGCTTATTTTTATACCTGTTTTAGTAGCAAACTCGGCAGTAAAAAGGTCTAATTTTTCTAAAAAAGCGATCGTATCGAACTTAGAAAGGTTTTCTTTAGCCCTGGCGATCGCCTCTGTAGAAGTATAATCTTTTTCTGCTGAAATTCCGCCTAAAAACTTGACATAAATACTACCTTCATGCTGTCCGATCGGCATAGTAATATAGGTTGGCAGATCGACGTTTATTTTGCGATGTTGGCTTTCTTTGTAGTAGTTATAAAAATATTGAGATAAATATCTTTTAACAGGGTTTCGCAAACAAGTTATATAAAGATATCGATCTTGAAATGCTTTCCAGGTATTAAAATCGAAAGGGACGTGACCGGAAATAAAACTGGTTTCTTTAAACATTTCATAGAGAGCGATCTGGCTTCTCATTTTCAAAGTAGACTGCATTTCTACATCTTCATCATCCTTTTTTCCTTCTAACATTAAAGCGGTTTGATGGGAAGGTGCTGCTTCGATCCGCGAATATTGAGATCGATATTTATTTCTAACAACATAATCGATCGAAGTTCCACCAGTTTTCGGAATGTGAATAAAAAATACTTTAGTTCTTGCGGGTATTAAGATTTTTTTGACGCTTCGTTTGATGTTAGCTTTAACCCTCGATAAATTCATAGTCTATCTGTTAGTATTTTAGTTTTTTCTTGGTTAATAGAAAATATTTCTTTCTGCAATGCAAAAATCATTTTTTCAAAAATAGTTTGGCGTTGTTCGTAAGTAAGCAGGCAATTTTCAGCAGACATTTCGACCCTTTCAAATAATAATCTTGAAGAAGCTGTATTATTAGCATCAATAATATAAATTCGTCGATCTTCTTGGTCTTTTAATACGTCGATTTCTCCATAGTCTAAGCCTATTTTCTGACAAAAATCGCTTATTTTTCTAATTTCTTCTGAGGTAAATACGTCCTTTGCTTCCATTAATTCTACTGAAATTAAACTGGGATAACCAAAAAATCTTTGTTCTTCATTTAAGTTCTTTTTAAGATATTTATAAACTATAGGAATCGTTCCTTTAATTACTGGTACGCGAAAATCTACTACTTTGCCTTTTTCTACTTCGTTATCGATTAGCTTTTGATAAATAACTCCCGATTTTTTGCTATCGATCGGACAATCGATAATTTTGCCGTCGTGTTGAGCGTTTAAATCTGATTTAGCGACGCATTTTCCTTGATAAGTTAAAGGATCGATAACAGTACAGTAACCAAAAACTTCTAAAAAGGCGCGATCGATATAAGTTTTACTGACATCTTGACAATTATGATTGAGGACGGTTTTATTTTCCTTAGTTAATTGAGATAAAACGGTATTTTTAGGAAAATAAGTAGAGTATCTTTTCCAATATATTGCTACATCAAAATTACTATCGGGATTATTAGTTACGTGATAACCTAAAGCGAGACAAAGCTGATAAATTGTCGCTTTCCAGTAAGGAAAATTAGGATAAAAAAGAATAGTTTTTCTGCCCTTGCTCGAAATTTTTTTAGTTGTTTCGATTAAATTGTTTAAAATACTTATTGGTTGTTTTTGCTCGACAAACGAAAGATTGTATTTATAAGCTCTATATGCGTTTAAAAAGCGATGATTGTAATTTTTTAAACCTGTAACGATCGAGACAGGCAAATATTTTTGTAAAGTTTGTTTGAACTGAAGAAAAACGCGATCTATTGTAATTGCCTTCATTGTTATTTCCTAAATTAATTTACATATTTATTTATAAAGATCCGCTGCGATCCATTTGCTGCATCTGGTAATATTTCCAGAAGCTTCCTCTTCGATCTAAAAGTTCTTGATATTTTCCTTGTTCGACAATCCTGCCTTTTTCCATCACTACGATTCGATCGGCGTTAATAATAGTAGAAAGTCGATGAGCGATCGCGATGGTGGTTCTCCCTTGTGAAAGACGCTCTAAGGACTGTTGAATCAGTTTTTCGGTAATTGAGTCCAAAGCTGAGGTAGCTTCGTCTAAAATTAGAATTTCGGGGTCTCTGAGGATTGCTCTGGCGATGGCTATACGCTGTTGTTGACCTCCTGAAAGCCTAACTGCGCGATCGCCCAATACTGTTTCCATTCCTGCGGGTAATTCTTGAATGAATTCCCAAGCATTGGCTAATTGAGCTGCTTTTTCGATCTCGCGATCGTCTATTTTTTCTAATCCATAGGCAATATTATTTCTAACGGATGTGTTAAATAGAAAACTGTGCTGGCTGACAATTGCCATTTTGCGACGCAAGGAATTAATATCTAAGTCTGGTAAATCGATGCGATCGATGGTAATTTTGCCTGCTGTCGGATCGTAAAATCGAGAAATTAAATCTACTAAGGTAGTTTTTCCCGCGCCAGATCCTCCTACAATAGCGGTTGTTTCGCCTTTTTTAATCGATAAATCGATCTGGTGTAAAACTGGTTCTTGAGGTTCGTAACCAAAATCTACGCTAACAAAGTCGATCGAATCTTTAAGAGAAAAAAATTCAATCTTACCGTTATTTAAATATATTTTATTATCTTTTCGCAGGAGTTCGCTAATGTTATTTAAATTACCTTGATTGCTGTTAAATCTCCCCCTAGATGAGTTGAGTTGAGATACCATCGGCATCATCCGAAATAATACGAACATAAAGGTTAATAATTCCGCCGCTCGCAAAATTCCACCTTGAACTAAAACCAAAAAAGAAACTGTAACGATCGCGATTAAAATTGTGGTAGAAATTGCTTCTCCTAAAGGCTTAAGAATTTCTGATAATGCTTGTACTTTAATTCTGACTTTGGTAGATTGTTCGGCGGCTAAATAATATCTTTTGCGCTCGAAATCTTGAGTACAAAAAGCTTTAATCGTCCGCATTCCCTCGATAAGTTCGATCGCGACTGAGGTTAAATAAGCGTTTGTTTTAGGAACTGCAAAACTAGCTTCTCTAATCCAAGCTACCAAATTAGATAAACCAACCGTTAGTAAAGTAAATAACATCACAGCGGCGATCGAAAGCTGCCAAGATAGCCAAAACATTGAGATTACATAAGCGAATATTGTCGTGCTTCTGATGATAAAAATAGTAGCTGCATCTAAAGTGGGTACGAGGCGATTTACTTCGCTAGTAATAGTATTAACTAATTCTCCCGAACTTTTTTTTGAATAAAAACTTAAACTCAAACTTTGTAATTGTTCGAAGATTAATTGGCGAATTTTCTCGACTAATTTTAAAGCTGCTATTCTCGAGTTATATCTACCTAAATAAATAAAACCCGATCGCAGCCAGGCAATTATAATAATAAATATCGCCAGACGATACATTCTTTCGTCTGTAGGGGCTTGAGTTGCTAAAAATATGCGATCGAACCACTCAATTCCTGACTGAATCGGAGGTTCGTTAGGATTGGTTAATCCTTGTAAAAAAGAGGCAATAAAACCGACAGTTATACCTTCTAAAAATGCTCCGATCGCCGTACCGATTAAGGCTAAAGAAACTGTTGTCGGAAAGTATTTTAATTGCCCGAATAAAAAAGAATTCGTTTGCCAGGATTTATTATTTCTTAATAATAGGCGAACTTGAGCGGGCAATTTGATACTCATAATTTATTTAATAATTGCTCGAATTTTGTTTTGGTTTTTCGACTCCGTTAATTACCCAACCCAGTAAATTATTTAGTTTATTTGCCGTGTTTAGAGCTTCGTTTAATTTTGATTTGGTGATATGTTCGAGACGACTAACTACGATCGAACTGTCACATAATGAAGATGCTTCGATTGCTTCTACCATACCATCGAATGGAGGCAAATCTAAAACGATTAAATCGTATTTTTGCTGCAACTCGATCGCGAGATTTTTCATTTTTTGGGAGCTAAATAATTGAACTGGATCTGGAACTTTTTCCCCTGCGGTTAACACTTCAATTTGACGATCGGAGACTGTAATAATGTCTGGTTGGGGAATTTTATTCCCTTTTGAGGTAATGAGATAGGATAAACCTTCTTTGTTAGGAATATTAAGTTTTTCGTGGAGACTGGGACGACGTAAATTACCGTCAATTAAGAGAACCTTTGAATACAAGCTAGTGGCATTAATAGCTAGAGCTAATGCTAAAATTGATTTGCCTTCGTCGGGTTGTATTGATGTTACTGCTATAGATTTTATTTTGTTGTTTCGACTGGTTAATTCAATATTTTTATTAATTAAATAAATTGAGTCTCGAAACGATCGCGAGTTAATAATTTGATTTATCGATACTTTTTCGCCTAAGTTAGGAATCGTCCCTAATATAGGATAGTCAATTATTTCCTTAATGTCGTCAGCTTGGTGGATGGTGTCGTCTGTGGCTTCTCGCAAGAAAGCCGTCGCACCCCCTAAAAACAATCCGAGGATAACACCTAAAGCTAGATTTTTTTTGAGACTGGGAGATATTTTTTTGCCCGTTTGAGGTGCTTGTATTATTTCCCAGTTAAACCCGGCTCGCTCTAATTGCAAACTTAATGCTTCTTTTGCTTGCAATAGTCTTTTGATTTTTTCTCTTTGAATTTCTACTTCTGGTTGGAGTTTCTCGTAGTCTCCTGTCAAACTTAAAAAACGATTGACTTCATTTGTCAGCTCTGTTTCTCGATTTTGTAGTGTTTTTCTGCGGGCTTCTAGTCCTAATAGTTTGGTTCGCATTTCTATCAACTGAGCTATGAATGCTCGCTCTTTAGTGCCGAGACGTTGTGCTTCTCTTAAGACTGTTTCCGCTGAAATATTCGGTCTGGGTATTTCTTCTGATAAAACTATATTTATTTCTTGTCTTAATAAGTCTTCTTCTTGTCGGTATTTATCTTGTAATTTAGTTAAATTTGGCGTTTCAAAGCTATATTTAGCACTTTCTTCTGTGATTGCTGCTTCTGTTTCTTTTAATTGGTTGAGTAATGCTTGATAGCGGGGAGATTCGCTCAAGCGAAAGTAAATTTTTATTTGTTCTGGAGATAAATTCAGTTCGCTTTGGAAAGCTTGATATTCATTTTGCAACTCTTGATATTGAGAGTCAATTGCTAGTTTTTCCGCTCTAATTTTGTCTAGTGTTTGGACTACTTCTTGCGCTCTGGTTGTCGGTTGAATTACGTTATTTTCTTCGCGAAATCTTTCTAAATTAGTCTCTGTTTCGGCAACGATCGCTCTGGCTGCTTCTATATCTTTATTAATAGAGTCTAGACCTTCTTTGAGGCGTTTTCTGCGCCGATCGTCATTATATTGTACGTAAACTTCTTGTATGGTATTTAATACTTTTTGTGCTTTAACTGGATCTTCATCCACATAAGAGGCTTCAAAAACTCTTGTATTAACGTCATTTTGAACTACTTGAGCTATTGCAAAATTAGATTTAATTTTCCCTGCGTCTACATCTGGATATTCTTGACTCACTATTTTGGCAACATCGACAATTAATTCATCGCTTTGCATCAAAGTTAGTTGAGTTGCATAATCAACTTCAAACTTCGACCGAGAGAATTGCTCTTGAGTGTTATTGAGATTTTTATCGTTCAGCTCTGGAGAATTTGGCTCTAGGAGCAATTGCATTTGAGATTGATATAAAGGTTTTTGAAATAAAGTCAGAATAACTGCTGATGATAATACTACCGAAAACACGCTAGCGAGCCAAATCTTCCTCCGTAGAAAAACATTCAGTAATTGTTTGTAACTAATCTCTTTATCTAACTCATCTTTCAAAGTATCGTTCATATTTTTATCTCAATTAAGCCGCTCCGACTTTAACTGCTTGCGACCCGAGCTTTTGTTCTAGGCGATCGAACGACTCGTTTCTTCTTACATAATCTATAATTATGTCAACTTTGTCAAAGAAAACTTTCTCTGTAAAATTACTTAAAGCATGGTTTTTTATCTCTGCATAATTCCAGTCGATATTCTTAGCTTTACGCAATGCTTTTTCTAAAGATTCTGGGGTTTGTCGCTCGAATAATACGCCGGTAATTCCACATATCTGAGTGTCTAAAACTCCACCTTTACCGTAAGCAATAACTGGAGTTCCACTTGCGTTAGCTTCGATCGGTACTAGTCCGTAATCTTCTAATGCTGTGACGATAACACCACTAGCTTTTGACATTAAATTTCTGCGCTTGCGATCGCATACATAACCTAGAAATTTAACGTTTTTACCTGCTATGGACTCTAAATTTTGTCTTTCTGGCCCGTCTCCAGTTATTATTAAGGGCCAGCCAAGATTGTTAAAGGCTTTAATCGTAACATCAATTCTTTTGTATCCTAACAATCTAGAGCTGACGAGATAAAATCCTTGTTTTTTATCTTCAAAGCGGAATTTATCGCTAGAAATTGGATAGTTAACTACAAGTGCTTGTCTGTGATAAATATTCTTAATTCTTCTGCCTACTACGCTAGAATTGGCGATGTAAATATCTGGTTCTTGAGCGTACTTAAAATCCAGTTTTCTCATGGATTGTAAGACTTTTTCAAACAGAGGATAAAACTTTTTATATTCGGAATATTCTTTGAGATAAGTTTCTATATCCCATAAAAAACGAGTAACATTATGACAAAAACAAATATGCTTTGCTCCGGGTCTTTTTTTAATTCCTTTGGCAAAACTGGAAGTACTGCTAATAATTAAATCGTAATCTTGCAAGTCCAAACTTCTGAAGGCAGGATAATAAAAAGGAGCTAACAATCTAAAATATTTGGCAGAGCCTGGCAGTCTTTGTAATGGGGTCGTTCCTACCAATCTTTCTCTAAGATCTATAGTATTTTCTGGATCGTATAAAGATGTAAATATATCGGCATCGGGAAAATATTTACAAAGTAGTTCGAAGACTCTTTCTGCTCCTCCTCTTTGAGTCAAATAATCGTGTATTAGGGCTATTTTCATAAGTAATATAAACTATTAAGTTGACATATTAATATTAATTGTAATAATATTATATTTTTAAAAATTTTCTTTAGCAACGATATTTTCAACTAGAAAATGTTTGCCAACTCAATTTACGGTCAGTAGAAATACCAAAACAATATATTTTCTCTAAAAAAGATCTAGCTTTTCAGTGTTTTTTCTCGATCTAATGCAAAATCAAAGAGAAATTTATATGTTAAAAACTCAATATTAAGAAGTTTATTTGGCGATAATTCATTCCTCGAACATATAGAAAAAGTTATATTAAAATTGGCAACTCAATAGTCTATTACTTAAATTCAAACAGATAAATTTTATATGAAAAGAATACATATCGTCGGAGCGGGGCCTCGTACTGGTACTACACTAATGGCAGAAATGGCGATCGCTTGTTTTAAGATCGATCTTTATACCGAACACGAAGATAACATTTATACTTTACCGAGCCGAAAAGCCGAAATTTTTCTGACTAAAAAACCCCGAGATATTTTAGTTGTCGGGCCGATGTTGTGGGCGATGCCGGATTTGTATATTATCTATATGTTAAGAGACCCGCGAGACTCGATAACGAGCAAACATCGCAAAGATCCGCAAAGATATTGGGCTGGGTTGCGCTATTGGAAAACTTATACGATCTACGGGGAAAAACTGCAAAATCATCCTCGATTTATTACAATTCGTTACGAAGATTTAGTCACAAAACCGGATGAAGTTCAGGCTAAATTAATCGAGAAAATGCCCTTTTTAGAAAAAGTTGCCCCCTTCTCTCGCTACCATGAAGTAGCAAAACCTTCGGATAATTCTTTAAAGGCATTGGGTAGTTTAAGACCGATCGGCCCGGGTAGTGTGGGTAAATGGCGCAAACATCTGCCGAGAGTAGCGGGTCAGTTGCAAAAACACGGTTCGATCGCTGAAGATTTAATTAAATACGGATACGAGCAAGATTCTACCTGGCTGAAGGAATTGGAAAATGTTACCCCAGATCTCAGTGAAAGTCGCTGGCCTGAATATTTTACCCCTGAAGAACTCAGACAAAGGATGCGAGGTAAATATATCTTTCCTATCTTAACTCGAATGGGTCTGATGCCACTTTACAAATTATTGCGCGAGTGGATTAAATAGTCGTTTTAGGAATCTTTGGGGGATAGATCGCTACGATCGGCGATTAATGCGGCGATCGCGCCGAAAAATAAACCAGCGACAACACCCATAGCTATGGTAGTTCCTTTGTGGGGAGAAATGGGTTTTGCGGGCAATGCAGCGCGAGAAATAGGTTGCCAAAGGGAAGCTTGTTTGGCTGCTTCTAATTCTAGTCGTTCTTTTTGAGATAAGAGATTGTGTAAACTTTGGGTTGCTAAAGTTAATTTTCGTTCTAATTCGTTATATTCGCTAATAATTAACGGCATTTCTGCTATTTTTTGATTTAAACTTTTAATTGCTTCGGCTAATGCCATAGTTCTAAAGCGCAAAATTTCTATTTCGTTAGCGGCGAGAATATATTGTTGATTTAATTTAAGGCGTAAAGAACTAGTAGAAGTTAAAGCAACAGTATTTTGTAAATCGATCGAGAGATTATTACCGAGGGATGCTCGTGCTTGCCGATCTAATAATGTTAATATTTTAACTTTTTTATCTCTTAAAGATACGAGCATGGGGCTATTTTCTTGCCAGATCGAAGCTCCATTTGCCAGTTTTATTTCTATTTCTTGAAGTTGAGCGAGAAGTTCTTGATAGCGAGTAGATTCGCTTAAATGACTGGATGCGATCGCTGTTTGAATATCTTGTCCTAGCTGTCTTTCTAGGATTAAATAAAGGCTTTTTTTCTCGTTCAGTTCGACTTGACTATTAAAATATTTTTCTTCTAATTCGATAATTTTTTTGGTTAAGATTTCCGATTGTTGTTTTGGATCGAGCAGACCGTATTTTTCTTTTAAAGCAAGCTGTTCTTGTTGCAGTTGGCTAACTTTTTGTCTGGCTGTTGGTAACTGAATTTGAAGATGAGCTATTCCCGATTCGATCGCCGTGTTTTTGGCTTGCAAGCCGTAATCTAGATAGCCTGCGGCTAAATTATCTAAAACGTATTTAATTTTTTCTGGATTCTTATCTTGATAAAATACTTCGAGAATATCAGTATTTTTTAGTCTAGCAATATTTAAAGGGGAATTATTGCGATCGGAGACTAATGTTTGATAATTTATTTCGGGATATTTAACTGAAATTATCGAAATAATTGGTTCTAAAACGCGGCGACTGCGTAAAATTTCAATTTCAGTAGCGTAATCGTTATCTTTATATTCAATACCTTTGGCATTAATCCCAGCAATAAGATTATTTGACTCTACTGGTTTATCGATCGATAATTGAAATTTACTCCGATATTTTGAAGGTGTAACCAAACTCCAGATTCCGAATATCGTCGCGAAACCGAGAGTGAAAGCAACAATGAGGGGAAAACGATATTTAAATACGCGAATTAAGTTATTTGTTAAATCGAATCGACTCTGAAAACGCGAATTATTTTTATCGATTTCTTGGGAAAAAATATTAGAAGATTGCCGTTTATTCATCTCAATCAATTTCTCTAGCTTGCTGAATTTGTAACTTAAATCTTTAGCAAAATTTTCTATCGTCGAGCATCGTTAAAAATTCTTTCTAATAAGGTAGCCGGAGCTGTTATAGGATCGACAATAGTTTTGATGGTATCGCTGATACTAGTCAGGCCCGATCTTCTGACGATAATCGCATCGTTTTGACGTAAAATTGGATTTTTTGGCGAACCATTATCCGCACCTAAATCGATAGCAATTTTATTGTGAATTACGCTACCATCTTCATTTAAACGAATTAAATCTACTTTACGGCGATTGGCTCTGATAAGATTAAAGAATCCTGCTGCAGCGATCGCTTCGTTTAATGGAGTATTGAGGGGAACTTTTATTGCTCCAGGTTTGTCCAACTCTCCGACGACGTAAACGGTAATATTTGCGGGAGCAAAATTAGCTTTACTTAAAGTTTCTGCTTCGCTGGGGTCGATCGCGGCTACTTTAGGAATGAGAATGCTATCTCCTTGTTGCAAGATCAGATCTTCGCTAATGTCCCCAGTTGTTAAGAGATTCCAAAAGTTTACATCGATATTTTCGATCGATCCGTCTCTTTTCTGACGACGCAATTGAATATTGCGTATATCTGCTAAAGCGTTTATTCCTCCTGCTTTTTGAATTAGTTGACTTATTCGCGGTGGTTCGACTAAATCTTTATCGGGTTGAAGTTTATAAGTACCGGGACGAAATACTTGACCGACTACAATAACATCGATCGGTTCGTTGGCTTGAATACCAAAATTAGCATCGATTAGTTGTAAACTTTCTTGGCGATCGAGTTTGTCTTTGGTGGCGATAATGATTTCATCTCCATCTCTAAGAAGGACATCCCGCTCTAAATTCCCTCTTTGTAACAATTCCCATAAATTGACTGTATAGATTTGTTCTGCCCCTTGAAACATCCTTCTGAGATAAACTTGAGATAGATCTGCTGCTGGAGTTATACCTCCGGCTAACTGAATTACATCGGTCAGTGAAGGAAAGGCACTATTATTATTATTAGTATTATTATTATTGTTGTTACTCCTTCCAAAGGGAATTTCGTAAGCACCGGGGCTATTAACTTCTCCTACTACGGCTACTTTGGTGACGCGAGGGGTAACTAAAGTTACTGTTACGAAAGGTCTTCTGAGAAATGGAGCGTATTGTCGATCGATCAGTTGACTCGCTTCTGATAATGTCAGTCCGCGAACGGAAATATTTCCTATTAATGGTAAACTAACTGTCCCGTCTACTAAAACTAAGTATTCGCCGCTAAATTCTTCTACTTCAAAAATATTTATATTGATGCGATCGCCCGCTCCTAAAACATAGGGTGTATTGGGAGGTGGGTAGTTATTAACACCTCGAAGAAAGTTCTCGCGAGAATTATTAGGAAATAATCTATTTCTGAATGTTTCTTCGGCTCGAAGTATTGTTTTACTGCCAAAAGGTATGATTAGCACCAGCAGAAAAATAATAATTGCTGATATTTGTTTTATTGCGGCCGCGCCTTTTATATCCTTTATTTTGTCCGTTTTAAATTTAGACAAAAGATAATTAATCTTCATTGAGACACGCTCTTAATCAGTCCGATCTAGGTTAGCATAGCGAGTCTCGGTTTTGATGTAAATATTTGCACTTCATTTTAAAAAAGAATTATTTTTTATTAATTTTTAATTAATTTCTAATTAATATCAATTTTAATTTCTAATATTCAAGATTCTTCACATGGGCGATCGCACTATTTTTTAAGAAATCGCCCATTTTTAGATTTATGCAGCAGAAGCTTTAGTGATTTCGAGTAATTTACTCATAAAGCCAAAGTAAGCAGCAATTAATGCTGTTAAAGCGTGCAACCAAATATTATGGCCGAATATTGGCATTAAACCAAACAGGGTGTTAGTAAATGGAATTAAGCCTAAAATTGCTAACAGTCCAAAAACGATCGCGATCGTGCGAGCGTATCTTTTAGTTGCAATTTCACTTCGATAGGCCACAATACCCCACGTACCGAGACCCAACCAGACTAGGTTATGGATTAAATTGACTGCAAACAGGCCAAATAAATATCCGTAGCCAATGCCTACAGCTAAACTTGGTGCTAGGTCGGAGATCGATCTCAGTGCTGGGATGAAGCCTAAAATCGCTAAAACTACATAAACTATCCCTATCCCTAAAGCAAAATAACGTTTTTTCATTGCTAAACCTCCGTTGTTTCGAAGTAATATTTTCTTTTTAGTTAAGCAGGATGAAAAAAGTGTCAGTCAATGGTAATATTTAGTGTTATCCAAAAATATCTTTCTACTCATATGCTATCGAAAGCGATCGCAAAATAAACAGTTTTTATGTAAAGATTATTAACGGCTTCTTGTCAAAGTTTTTAAAATATGATTTTGTCTTGCGAGAATCAATTTTAGAGATAAAAGAATAAAAGCGATCGACCCTTAGTTGACTGGGGTAAATCGCTAGGTTACTGGAATATAATTTTAGATTGCTTAAATTAAAAACCAATTAGTCCAAGTTTGAGTATTATTTTGAAAAATGGTCGCATAAACTCGATTATTGCTGGTGTAAGAGTTTAAAGCTTGGGTATAGGAAACTCCATTTCTGGTTAAATAAACCGTATATTGATAAATAACAAAACCGTTATCTACATAATTTCCATTTTGCGAAATATTTTGCACTCTATAGCCTTGACGAAAATAATAATTACTAATTCGACTATAAATTTGAGGATTTATATTTTGATAGCTATAACTATTAGTTGGCAGAGATCTGGCTGAACTAGGATTAATTATCGCAGGAATTGCCAATAAACTAAGTGTAGTTAATGTAGTGGTAACGAGTTTATTGAATTTATTCATAGTAATAGCTTAAATAGGGTTCTTGTCGCACTTTATAATTATTTATCAATCGATTAATTTTTAACAATCGTATTTATAACTAATTTTTTTTTAGATAATCAATAAACACTTACTCATATATCTCGATCGCAGCTTTAAATATTTCATAATTTTAATAACTTAACTATCTACACTCTGCTAATTACTCTTAACTAATTTCCCCGATCTAAAATTAAGATTATTAATAACTTCTTTGGTTCGATCGCTAAGAGAAAACCCTGACGTTATAATTATTGATGCTGCTTCAAGGTTGGAGATTATGAAGAATTTAAAGATTACTTTACTAACTTTTTTTGCAGCATTCCTTTTGCTTTTATTTTAGGAAAACTGAGTTTATTTTATAATGACGAATTTTTAGGAATATGGATTCGATCGCCCCAAGATTATCCTTTAAGTTATTCTATTTTCCGATCTGCAGTCTTTTCTTGTGGAGCAATTTTAAATTTGCTTTTAGGAAATATCAAAAGTTATAGCAAATTGCTCTATATTTTATTGGGTATATTTTCTGGTTCGCTATTAAATATATTTTTATTTATTTTTGGTTTTGTTAAAAGCGGTTACTATTTTTATTTAATATTCGTTTTAATTTTTATGTATTTTATTCCCCAAGACTGGGTAGAATTTTTACCAGCTTTTATTTTCTCTGCTGCTTTGTTCGTTTATTTAAGTAAAAAGTTAGATAATATTCAAGAAAAAATAATCTTAGCTATTTTAACTATTACTTGGCCTTTTTTACCTCTAATTATTACTCCTCTTGCTGGATGTTATTTTGCCGATCGACTTTCTTCAGCAAATAGAAAAAAATTATCTCTACCAAAAAGATTTTTATTGGGAAATTTCAAAATAGCATTAATAATATTATGTTTCGTTGGCATTATGAATGCTTATCATCTCCCAGGGTTAATCGTTTCACCTCATTTTAGAAATATTTGGGGGACTACTTTTAACTATCCTTTGAAGGGTTACGAAAAAGCGATCGAAGATCTTTCTAATTGTCAATTTATTAAAAACCAAGTTGGAGAAATTAAAAGTATTTCACTTACAGAAGGAAAAAATTATACTCTTTGGGATGTCCCAGGTAGTGCTGAAGCGAGTTATTTAAATATTCAAATAATAGGAGATAAGAAAGAAGCGTTTATTAAAGCTTGTTTTGGCCGATCGGGTAGAGGATGTGGTTTTGCTCATAATAAAATTAAAAAAGAACACCAAAATAAAACTAAAATAGTTTCTGAAACTGGTGTAAAAACGATCGATGTTTTGGAATGTTTGTAAATATTATTGTGTCTTGCGAGCTTTTCATGGTAAATTGAATAAAATAAATTATGCTCCAGCTTGCAAGCAAATCGATCGATACATATTCAATTACTTTTGTCAAGAGCGGGCATTTTTGTAGATTAAAAGATCGCGCGATCGAAACCTTTAAAATTTGTCAAAAAAGAATAGATTCGAGCGGAAATACAAGGATTAAACTAGGTCATTTTCAAAATAGTTAAAGTATCCCTACTTATCATCCTCGTTTTAAAAAAGAATATCACAGAAAACGCCAGAAGCCAATACCTTCGTTAGTAAAAATCAGAAAAATCCTGGTTTTTTGCCTGTTAAGAATTATTAAGTAGGGGGATAGATAGGAATTTAAAATAGAACGGAGATAAAAAGCAAAGTTTTGATTATATTGAAAATCACCGCGAATTATTCACTAGAAACATTAGCATAGAGAAAGACAAAAAAACTTGCGATCGCAAATGAGAGAACACGACATAATAATTATCGGTGGTGGATTATCTGGCTGTCGGGCTGCTGTAGAAATTAAGCGCACCAACCCAAGTTTAGACGTAGCGATAGTAGCCAAAACCCACCCGATCCGTTCCCACTCCGTAGCCGCACAGGGAGGAATAGCCGCAGTTTTAAAAAACGTCGACCCCGAAGATAGTTGGGAGTCCCACGCTTTCGATACGGTTAAAGGTTCGGACTATTTAGCAGATCAAGATGCTGTAGAAATTTTAACTAAAGAAGCCCCTAATGTCATCATCGACTTAGAACATATGGGAGTATTATTCTCCCGCTTAGAAGACGGCAGGATCGCTCAAAGAGCATTTGGCGGACACGCTCACAAAAGAACTTGTTATGCTGCCGATAAAACCGGGCACGCCATTTTACACGAACTAGTTAATAATTTACGCCGCTACGGAGTACATATCTACGACGAATGGTATGTAATGCAGCTCATCCAAGAAGATGGAGAAGCTAAAGGTGTAGTCATGTATCGGATCGAAGATGGCGCGATCGAAATAGTCAGGGCTAAAGGAATTATGCTGGCTACTGGAGGATATGGCAGGGTATTTAACACTACTTCCAACGATTATGCTTCTACTGGCGATGGTTTAGCTATGGCTGCTGTTGCGGGTATTCCTTTAGAAGATATGGAGTTCGTGCAATTCCATCCTACAGGATTGTATCCGGTGGGAGTATTAATATCTGAAGCAGTCAGAGGAGAAGGGGCTTATTTAAGAAATGCCAACGGCGATCGCTTTATGGAAAATTATGCCCCCAACCAAATGGAATTAGCACCTCGCGATATTACTTCTCGGGCGATTACTTTAGAAATACGTGCCGGAAGGGGTGTAAACTCGGATGGTAGTGCTGGAGGCCCTTTCGTCCATCTCGACTTGCGCCATATGGGTAAAGAAAAGATCATGAGTCGAGTACCTTTTTGTTGGGAAGAAGCTCACCGACTGGTAGGAGTTGATGCGGTTAACGAACCGATGCCAGTACGGCCCACAGCTCATTATTCTATGGGGGGAATACCAGTAAATACCGATGGAAGAGTCCGTTTGAGTGGGGATAGTTTAACCGAGGGCTTATTTGCTGCTGGAGAATGCGCTTGCGTTTCCGTACACGGTGCTAACAGGCTGGGAAGCAATTCTTTATTAGAATGTGTAGTTTACGGCAGGAGAGTTGGTGCGGCGATCGCAGTTTACGTTCAAAATCGCAAATTACCCGAGATCGATACCGAATCTTATCTTAATGCTGCCAAACAAAGAATACAAGATTTATTCGATCGCACCTCTGGCATTCGTATCGCTCAATTACGTCAAGAATTTCAAGATTGTATGAGCGAATATTGCGGTGTTTTTCGCACTGAAGAAACCATGCAAGCAGGGTTAACCAAAATACAAGAACTAAAGCAAAAATACGATCGAATTTATCTCGACGATCGAGATAATTGTTGGAATACCGAACTAATCGAAGCGATCGAATTACAGAGTTTAATGGTTGTCGGGGAAATGATTTTAGCTTCGGCAATTAACCGCAAAGAAAGTCGAGGGGCCCATTCTCGCGAGGATTATCCCAATCGAGACGATGCTAATTTCTTGAAGCATACTTTAGCATATTATTCTGCTGCGGGAATCGATGTTAAATCGATGGCTGTCGTTATCGATCGCTTCGAACCGAAAGAACGGAAATATTAATTAAGTAAAGAGTAACGAGTAAAGAGTAACGAGTAACGAGTAGTGAATTTCTGATTTCTGAGTTCCTACTCGAACTCTTTTTGCTTCTTCTTAATTTTTCTAATTGATTCTTTAAATTTTTTAGCAAAGATATCTATGTTTAAAACTATATAAAATATCTTAGAAATGTCATACTATTTCTTACGATCTTTAGGGAGAGAGAAAATGTTACCAAAAGAACAAAAAATAATTAAAATTATATTTTCAGCTATTTTAGGCTTATCGATCGCACAAACATCCGCTTTTGCCAAATCAGAAAAACTACCAACAAACTCAATTTTAGACGACGAACAAGATCTGACGAAAATCGAAAGATTAATTATTAACAGTTCCGACTTTCCTACTAATAGTAAAATTATTTTTCCTGGAATATTAATTGAAGGTAATTATGCCGTGGCAGAATGGCAAACCGAAAAGATGGAAGGGACGATGTATTTAGAGAAAAATAATAATAAATGGGAAATAATTGGGGTTGGATTTGCAGATATGGATTATTTAAAAGCGATCGGAATGCCGTCAAAAGAAGCAAAAACTATTATTAATTATATGTATCCACAATTCGAACCCGATACTAATTTACAATAGAATTTTGTAGAGATATTTACTGAAATGTCTCTACTTTAACGTTATTTTTCTAAAAATTTCGGGCAATCTAGAAATTAAGAGCCAACAAATTTAAAAAGGTTCTAGTTATCTAGCCTGGAATTATAAAAATGTCAACCACAGCAGAAGCTAAAAAACAAACTCGTCTTTTACTCAATTTATGGAATTTAGGCGGAGTTGGAAAAGAAGTTAAATTAGGCGAACTTAACAAGCAAGTCAAACAGAATAAAGAAAAAGCAAAAGACTATCAAAAATTATACGAAAAATTAGAACGAGAAAACGCGATCGCCGTAACAAAGAAAGGTAACTCTACAAAAATTTCTTTGACAGATAAAGGTTTGCAAATGCTAGACGCTGGGATTAAAAGTCCAGATTTTCAGTATAGCCCCAGACAAAGAGTAAGAACCAAAGATTTTAACGCTTTATTAAAATGGATCGATCGCTTAGATAGTTCAGTCAGTTCGAATAATGGCAACAGTAACGGTAACGGGCATAAAATAGCCTCTTACGAAGAATTTAAACAAATAGCCCTCGATGTCTACGACAAGCTGAATAAAGGCTATAACTACGACGATCTAGTGCCAATTTATCGCATCAGAAGAGATATAGGCCAGAAAGTCGATCG
>CAYWIH010000084.1:0-22898 GCA_964458305.1 uncultured bacterium
GACACATACACTACCAAGACACAATTATCATCCTTTGTTATACTTTAACAACTTTTTTGTTGCTAAAGTGTAAACTTTAATTTCAAATCTGACAAATAAACTCGATTCTTACTCATAAAAGGCGTATAACTTTAAAGTAGAATAGCGATCGGATTCTAATCAGCCGCAAAATAAAACATATGTACTTAATTTATCTTTCGATCGCCGTTTTAACTGGTGCAGCTATAGCAATGCAGCCAGGAATCAATAATATCGTAGCTTTGCGACTGGGAAATCCTTTTTTAGCGGCTTTACTTTCTTTTATCGCAGGTTCTATTTTACTCTCATCGGTGGCGATCGCTTTACAAGTTCAATTACCGACAATATCTCAATTAAGTCGTTTACCTTGGTGGTCGTGGTTTGCTAGCGGTGCGATCGGATCGATAGCAGTAACAGCCTCTTTAATGGTAGCACCTCGTATCGGCGCATCTGTGTGGATTTCTTTATTTATTTTCGGTCAAATTGTGCTTTCAATATTATTAGATCATTTTGGCTGGTTTGGTTTTCCGGTTCATCCTCTCAGTTTTGGTAGGGCGATCGGGGCTTTTTTGTTAGTAGTTGGTGTTACTTTAATCGTTCGTTTTTGATTGTAATAATTTAATTATTAATTACTATTTCTATTAATTTTTCGATACCAGTAACGGGAAAAATATCGATCGCCAATTTATTAGCAACATCTGCAATTGTGAGATCGTCTAAAAATTTATTCTCGCCGTGTTTTAGCATCAAAGAAGGTAATAATATACCATCTCCTAAATCTTTTCCTTGCAAACCTGCAATTAAATCTTGTCCGGTTAATAAACCAGTGACTGTAATTTCTTGTCCCCAATAATTGCTATTTAAAGCTGCTAAATTTACTTCTAAATTTTCGACTTGATTTAATTGCTTTACTAGAGGATCGAAAGCTTTTTCGACTGCATTACCGACTACCCAGGTGAATGTTTTTGGTGTGGTTATTTTTTTGGGTAACATTGCTTTAGCAGTGGTTTGAAATTGTTTGATAAATTGACGGATCGAACCGACACCGTTACCTATTTGAGGATAATCTTCATAATGAGATTCTGGGGGTAGATCTTCCCTCGCAATTAAAAACCATTCATCGGCTAACCAAGCGAAATTAGTTGCTAATTTTTGAGTAAATTTTGTTTGTAAATTTTGGACTTGTAAAATAACTTCTTTTGCTTTAGCTTTACTAACAGGAATTAATTCGTCTTCTTGAGGTCTAAATTTAGTCAAACCTACCGGAACTACAGCAGCAGAAATAACAGCAGGAATGTCACCTTTATGAAAAGAAGCTAAATCTAATAAAGTTCTTTCTAAATGAATTCCGTCGTTAATTCCCGGACAAACAACTACTTGGGCGTGGATTTGTAAATTTCTAGCTTCAAACCATTTTAGCTGTTCTTTTATTTGTCCGGCGCGAGTATTTTTTAACAATCTAATTCTTAGATCTGATTCGGTAGCGTGAACGGAAACAAACAAAGGAGAAAGGCGCATTTGCTCGATTCGCTGCCATTCTTTTTGACTCAAATTAGTTAAAGTTAGATAACTTCCGTAGAGAAAACTGAGCCGATAATCGTCATCTTTTAAATATAAACTATCTCTTTTTCCAGGAGGTTGCTGGTCGATAAAACAAAACGGACAACGATTGTTACACTGAATTAAACCATCAAATAATGCCGTGGCAAATTCTAAACCCAAATCCTCATCATAATCTTTTTCTATTTCGACAATATGAGTTTTTCCAGAAGCATCGATCGCTTCTATTTCTAGATCTTCGTCGGCGCATAAATATTGGTAGTCGATTAAATCGCGGGGTTTGCTACCATTAATAGCCACGATCGCATCGCCAACTTCAAAACCAATTTCCCAGGCGATCGAGTCGGGAATCACTTTAGTAATTAATGCCGGACGAATCGAAATTTCACTCATAAACAATCTACAAACATATCTACTTACATTCTAAAGAATCAAAAACTTGACTGGCTTTTTCATTAGATTCCGATCCGGTTGCGATCGACCAGACAAAACGAACGCTATTATTGTAATTTACTGTTGCGGTGTAGCTAGAAGCGGGTTTAGGATCGGATTGACCTTCGATCGTTAATTCCCCTTGCTGGATTAAGACACTAACGGTGCGATCGCAAAGTTCTTTTTCCGATGTTGTTTCAGATTCTATTTTAAAATTAATATTGCGATTGTCGACAAAAAAATTGCTAATACTTTCTAAATCTCCTCGATCTACTCCATACCTTTCCGGGGCTTTTCCTAACAATAATAAAACCTCTAAAGGAGTATTTTGATTCGAAATTTGAGTGAATTCTATATCGATAAATTTAAATCTTGCCAGGCCCCTAGAACCTCCTGGAATCTCGTAAGCAAAAAAAGTGTCAGCCCTTGCTAATACTTCTTCAGAATTAGTCGAAAATTGTAAATTTTTATGTATGAAATAACCCAGTCCGGCTATGGCTAAAATCGATGTTAACAAACAGCCACCGCAACCAATTCCGAACCATTTCCATAAATTAAGCGATTTTTCTCGTTCAGTCATAAAGATCTTTTATTGCTTGTTAATTTAGCCCCTTTTCTAGTTAAATTTTAATTTTTTATCGGGCAGGGAAAATAAAATAAAGTCAAAGACAATACCTTGTTATTAGTTAGATCGCTTAAAAACGCGCTATACTCCAGCAGTGTCCTGATGGGTAGGTAAACCCCGGGCCATAACGAGTACATAATTATAATAAAAAGCAATGGTAGCGGTAGCAATTCTAGCGGCTGGGCGAGGAACGCGAATGAAATCTAACCTGCCAAAAGTATTACACTCTTTAGCAGGGCGATCGCTGGTCGAAAGAGTCCTCAATAGCTGTAATATTATTAACCCCGAAAAAATCTTCGCGATCGTGGGTTATCAATCAGGTTTAGTCAAAAAAAATCTTAGCGGTTATCCTCAATTAGAATTCGTCGAACAAACCGAACAATTGGGAACGGGTCACGCAGTACAACAACTCTTACCCTATCTTAAAGATTTTAAAGGAGATTTAATCGTTTTAAACGGCGATGTCCCCTTACTGCGATCGACCACGATCGAAAAATTATTATCCACCCACCAAACCCATCAAAATGCGGCCACCATTCTCACCGCTAAACTTCCGAACCCTCAAGGTTACGGGCGGGTTTTTTGCAACGAAAACCATTTTGTCAGTCAAATAGTTGAAGATAAAGATTGTACTGCAGCCCAAAAACGCAACCATCGCATTAACGGGGGTATATATTGCTTTAACTGGCCTAAATTAGCTGAAATACTACCTAAATTAACCCCCAACAACCAACAAAAAGAATATTATTTAACCGATGTAGTAAAATATCTCTCTCCAGTAATGGCCGCAGATGTAGAAGATTATTTAGAAATTAGCGGCATCAACGATCGCAAACAATTATCCGTAGCCCATCAAATTTTACAAATCAGAATCAAAGAGGCCTGGATGGAAGCTGGAGTGACGATGATCGATCCTAGCAGCATTACTATCGACGATACCGTACAATTACAACCCGATACCGTTATCGAACCCCAAACCCATTTAAGAGGTAACACTACTATTGCTTCTGGTTGTCGGATCGGCCCGGGTAGCTTAATCGAAAATAGCTCGATCGCTGCTAATTCTACTGTCATGTATTCTGTGATTAGCGATTCTGAAGTGGCAAGTAATTCCAGGATCGGCCCTTACGCACATTTACGGGGTAAAGTCAAGCTAGGGGAATCTTGTCGGATCGGCAATTTTGTTGAATTGAAAAAGTCTACTATCGGCAACAATACCAATATCGCTCATTTATCTTATATCGGCGATGCTACTTTAGGCGATCGAGTTAATATCGGTGCGGGTACGATTACGGCTAATTACGATGGTTTTAGCAAGCATCCTACCACGATCGGTAACGGCTCTAAAACAGGCTCTAATAGCGTCCTAGTTGCCCCAATTAACCTCGGAGAAGATGTCAATGTTGCCGCAGGTAGCGTGGTTACTGAAGATGTCCCCGACGATGCTTTAGTAATAGCCAGATCTCGTCAGGTGGTTAAAGAAGGTTGGCGATCGCGCAGCAATTCTCTAGCGGTTGCCAAAACTAATAAAAAAGAGTAAATATACTCAATAATGTTAAGGTTGGTAAACAAAACTGTCTCATCTTTTTATCCTGGCCGAAGATATAAATATAGAGAGATGAAAACCAACTTTAGATAGATTTCAAATCTCGATCCTTATCTTTAGGAGAGTAAACACCATGTGTACTCTTATTTATCCCAACGCCGTAACTTATTTATTCGTTCAAATTGCTGTTTTTGCTATCGTAATGCTAATTTGGTTTATCAATAGATCGTCTTTCCCAGCAATTTAATCGAGTCGATCGCCATTTTAAACGATCTTAGAATTATTATTTGTTTCGTTTGAAATGGCTGCAATTTATTTTACTTTAAAAGAAAATATTTTAGTCTCAAATCTAAATTTAAGACTAAAAATTTAGCTGTAAATTTTTCAAGTATCGACTGACTATTAATAAAGTTTACGATTTTTTATTTTGACCTGTACGAATTCTCATTTTTCATGATACAAAAAATAAATATCAAATTGTCGCCTCGAAAAAATTATGAATCAATCTTTAGTTGCAGTCATTGATGGCACAAAAGCACGTTTTTTTACTTTAGAATCGGCATCCCTACCAGAGTATCAATCCGGGCCGAATTTAATCGAGTGTAATGCTATTTTCGATCGCGCCAAAGAACTCCAAGGCAAAGAATTATGGGCTAATACAAAAACGGGAAGAAATCGAGGAAAAGGTAGCAGATCCCACGGTTACGACGATCGTCGCAGCAACCATCTCAATCAATTTGAATTGCGTTTTGCTAAAGAAATCGTCAATCAAATTTTACAATTAACTCAAAGATATCGATCGCCTGAAATTGTTTTAGTTGCCGAACCGCAGATTTTGGGAATGCTTCGAGAAGTTCTCTATCCAATAATAACAAAAAATCTTAAAATCCAAGAATTAGCTAAAGATTTATGTAAGTTAAAATCTCAAGCAATTCACGAATATTTAGCTAAAAAAGAGATCTTACCGGCCCGTAAAGTTGTTTTACAATAAAGCAGGCAAAAGGCAGAGAGCAGAAGTTTTAATCTGAATTCAAAAAGCTGTCTACAATTCCCCTAAAAGGTATTAAGAGCGATCGCTTTCAATCTTAGTATTATTAGCTGGAGATAATGCTGTAACTCTACTACCTTTTTTAAGGGGGTTTTGAAAGAATTCACCGGTTTGGGGAGGTAAACTAGGATCGCCAACAATTTCGACTAAACTCTTAACCACACCAGTTAAAGGAACGGCCAAAATTACCCCGAGTAACCCTCCTATTTGCGCCCCTAAAATCAAACAAACAAAAATAATTACCGGAGATAAACCTGTTAAATTACCTAAAATTCTCGGTGCGATTAAATTGTCTTTAATTTGTTGAATGCCTACGGATAAGATTAAAATTTGTAAAGCCAGCCAAAGATCGATAAAAGATACGACAATCACCACCGCACCAATTCCTAAAGTCGCACCAACAAAAGGAATTATTTCCATAAAGCCGATAAAAACTGCAAAAAACAGGAAAAAAGGTACTTTTAAAAGGCTAAAAGTAATTGTCAAACTAGTAGCCATAAATAGACCTAATAATATTTGTCCGGCTACAAAAAGTTGGAGATTTTTACGCAGAGTTTTAGTCAGGCCGATTTGGATTTTAGGTACGAAAAAGCAGGTGACGCTACGCCATAACTTTTCCCCGTCGATCAGCATATAAAATGAGAGTACCACTATTAAAACAAAATCGACAAGCCAATTAAAAGTACCCAAAACGATATCGAAACTTTTAGAAGTAATCGCTTCAGCTTGTTCCTGAATTCTAGCTAAAGTTTGTGAAGTTAAAATCTCGACATTAACAGGTAAATTATGCTCGCTACTCCACACTTGAAAATAATTTAATTTATTTTCTCCTTCTGCTAAAATATCCGGGAGGCGATCGATCAACTGTCCTCCTTGGTTAACGATCACTGGCAATAAAATCAGGACGATAAAGCCCCCTAGAACCGCCGCACAGAGGTAAACTAAAACTGCGGCTAAAACCCGAGGCATAACAATTTTTAAAGCTATTACGGCATAATTTAGTAAAAAGGAAATTAAAGCAGCAGTTAAGACAATACTAATTAATTCACCAAAATAGCTCAGAGTTCTGACAGTAAACCAACCCGTCACTAAAATTAGCAACCAAGTAATTAACAATCTTTGTACCGGAGAGAAAATGTAATTCATTTAATAATAAGTAACGAGTAACGGTGTCTGCTCTCTTTACTGTAAATATTTCATCAAATAACTACAATATTCAATTATGCCCGATCGCCGTCTAAAAGTTCTTTAACTTTTTTAACTAAGTTCTCTAAAGAAATATCGATTTGTTCTCTAGTTTGCAAAACTTTAATGCTACATTTATTTTGAGTGTATTCGTCTTTACCAATTAACAAACACAGAGGAATACCTATTTTATCTGCTTGTTGTAATTGTTTGCCGATTTTTTGGCTTTCAAATTTAGTTAAAACATTAATACCCGATCGCCGCAATTTTTGAGATATTTCTAAATAGAGATCCATTAAATCTTCATCTAAATTTAAGACTGCGATTTTGGCTGGAGTTGGTGACATTGGTTGAAGTAATTTTGCATCGAGTAACTTACTCATTAACCGCGTCAAACCGATCGAAATCCCCACTCCGGGCATTTTTTCGCCGACAAAAGTCCCGACTAAATCTTCGTATCTTCCTCCAGAACAAATACTACCCAAGTTTTCGTAACCGAATAAGGAAGTTTCGTAGACCGTACCTGTATAGTAATCCAATCCGCGAGCGATCGACAGATCGATGCAATAATTTTCTGGTTTGACTTGAAAGTTTTCGATCGCTTTAATTACATATTTTAATTCTTCGATGCCAGTTAATAAAGTTTTGTTATCTGTTAATTGACTGGCTTTTTGTTCGAGATTTGTTAAAATTTCTGTCGGAGTGCCATCGAGTTGAATAAATTCAATAATCTCTTCAGCGCGATCGATGCCTATTTCTTTTAAAGCTATTTTAGTTTTATTTTCGCCTACTTTTTCTAAATTATCGATAATAGTGACGCTATTTTTTACTAGCTTTTTTTTAACGCCGATCGCCTGAAAAAAACCGGTGAGAATTTTGCGATTATTGATTCTAATTAAAAATTGACCGATATCGATCGCGCTAAATATTTCTGCAATGATAGCTGGCATTTGTGCGTCGTACAACAAACTTAATTTATTCCTACCAACCACATCAATATCGCACTGTCTGAACTGACGATAGCGGCCTTTTTTAGCCCTTTCACCGCGAAATACCATATCCATTTGATACCTAGCAAAAGGAAAGGTTAAATCGTTTAAATGGCGAGCGATATAAGCAGCTAAAGGAACGGTTTGATCGAATTTTAAACCTCGATTTAAATCTGATTCGCCATCTTTTTCATCATCTTCAGCTACTAAAGGTTTGAGAGCATAAATAATATTATCACCTTGATTGCCTTTAGCTTGCAGAACTTCCAATCTTTCAACAGCAGGAGTTTCTAAAGGAGTGAAACCGTATCTTTCAAAAACATCGCCGATCGTTCTTAATAAATAAGATTCGAGACGTTTTTCTCCGGGGAGTAATTCTATATCGAAACCGCTCGGTAATTTGTAATTAATATCTTCTTGTTTCGCCATATTTTTTTAAAAAACTAAACTAATTTTTTTATTGTTGCAATTAAGCGATCGATTTCTGCTGGCAAAGTAAAATAATGAACGCAAGCGCGAATGCAATCAGGATCGGCTAGAGTTCTGAGCATAAAACCTTCTTTTTCTAAAGCCAAAACTAACTTATTATTAGCGATATTTTCAGCAGTAAAAAATACCAAACCATTTTCTGGCGGGGATTTTTTCAAACAATTAATCTGTTCGATCGAGCCTAATTCTTCCCAAAGATACTTACTCAATCGGCAAATTTGTTGGTAACATTCTTCCGAATTGCCCCAAGAATTACGAACCGCGATCGCTTCAATTAAACCAGAAAATAAAGGAAAAGCAGAAGTAGAAATTTCAAACCGTCTGCCGTCCTCTTTCCAACCAATAGGAACACCTTTTTTATCCTTATAAATCCCGCGAATGCCGATAAAAGTAGGGGCGATCGTTTTTAAAGCATTTTGACTTACATAAAACCCGCCAACTCCAGCCGGGCCGCACAGCCATTTATGACCAGTAAAAGCATAAAAATCTACTCCCGATTGTGGCAAATTTAAAGGCAAAGCACCGACAGATTGAGCCGCATCTACTAATACTTGTAAATTAGAAGAATAATTGTGACAAATATCGGCAATTTCTGCTATCGGCAATATTTGACCAGTATTCCAAAGCACGTGAGAAACAACAACCAAACGAGTCTTTGCTTGCAAACATTTTGAAATTACTTTCACCGGATCGCCATCATTGAGAGTAGCCATCATCGGACAAATATCTACTTCAACTTGAAAGCGACGAGAAATTTCATTTACAGTAGCAACAACACCAGGATGTTCGCAATCGGTAATTAAAATTCGATCGCCCTTTTGCCACTCAATTCCCCATAAAGCAATATTACATCCGGTGGTAACATTTTCCGTAATCGCGATACTATCAGCAGTAGCATTCAATTCTGCAGCCAGATGCGATCGCAACAGAGCAATTTTCTCATCGATCCATTGATTGACACTCAAACAAAACGGCCCGTTATTCTGAATGTATTCGTAACTTTGAATAATTTTATCCAAAGCCGATCTCGACATCGTTCCCTGCCCGCCAAAGTTAAAATAAACTTTATTCGCCAGTCCGGGAAATTGCTGTCTGTAAGCTTCTATTTGAGGGGATGTAGGAATAATTGGAGTCATACAATGAATGGAACAATCAGGGAGTCTTAACTATATATTATTAATCGATCGCGAGCAGGATGAGTCTCTGAAGACCCCTTTCTTGGTGCGCTGCCGAAGTAAGCTAAAGTGATTTTACCATTTGCTCGAGGATATTCTCGCAAAAAACTGTTTCGATAGCTCGATCGCCCGGCAAAAAATAAAAATATTATATAAGCTAGCAAATAAAACAATTTTTTGTTAAATCGCAGCTCTAATAAAAGTGCCAAAATCAAACTAATGTTGCTGAGTGATGTTCTACTGCTAAATTACAAACGCTGTCAACGCCGTGCTTTCTTAAATATTCGGGGCGATCGAGCCTTTAAAGATCCTCCCAACGATTTCCTCTTGAAACTGCGCAGAGAAAGCCAAAAACACGCCAGAGAAGTTCTCGATCGATTTTACCCCGATTACTGCCAGCCCGTCGTCCCCAAATTTGATAGTAAATCAAATACTCTGGTGGCCAAAGCAAAAGAAACTAAAAACTTAATGGCCCGAGGCGAAAATCACATTCATCAAGCAGTATTGTTATCTCGTTTCGGTAATATTCCCGCGAGCGGTACTGTTAGCTTGTTAGTCAAGCAACCCGGAAAATCCAATTTTGGCGACTGGGAATATCTTCTTGTTAACATTCAACTCGGTCGCCGTCCCAAGCCAGAATATAAGCTTCTAGCTGCATTTTACGCCCAATTATTAGCCGATACCCAGGGAGTAATGCCGAGCGAATCTCAAATTATTTTACGCCGTCACGACACTTATCGGGTTAATTTAGACTATTGGCTGCCTCAGATGCACGACATAGTCATCGAATGCATTCAATTATTATCCCAATCTTCCGAACCGGAAGTATTTATTTCTCGCCAGCGTTGCAGTCTTTGTTCTTGGTACAATTATTGTTACGATCGCGCTAAATCTCTCGAACATCTTTCTTTAGTTCCTGGAGTTACTCCCAAACGCTACCAACATTTAATTTCTCTAGGACTAAATAGTTTAGAATCTTTGGCTGATTCTAATTCTCTCAGTTTGGGCGAAGCGATCGGCTTAGATATTGCTTCTCAACTAAAACAACAAGCTATATCTCTTTTAGAAAATCGCCCCCTACTCAAGTTAAATAATGGCGACGGCGATCGCCAAATTATCCCCACTGCTGCTGTCGAATTATACTTTGATATTGAAGCCGAACCCGAACGAAATTTAGATTATTTACTCGGAGTTTTATTAGTCGATCGCCAAACAAACCAACAACAATTCTATTATTTTTTAGCCGAAACTCCCGAAGAAGAACAAATTATTTGGCAGCAATTTTTAAATTTAGTTCAGTTCCATTCTCACGCACCTATTTTCCATTTTTCGGCCTACGAAGTGGATACTATTTTACGTTTGGCTCGATTGTACGATACTCCACCCCGCGAGACAAAACTGATTTTATCCCGTTGTATCGATCTCCATCGCGAGATGACTGCTTCGGTTACCCTTCCTGTTGAAAGTTATTCTCTCAAATCCGTCGCTAATTGGTTGGGCTTTCAATGGCGCGATCGAGGAGTTAGCGGCGAACAATCTGTTTGTTGGTACGATCGTTGGCTTCACACTGGCGATCGCTCTTTATTAGATTCTATTTTACGTTACAACGAAGATGACTGCCGCGCTACTTACCATCTTAAAGATTGGTTGGCTAATTTTTTAGACCGTAGCGCGATCGCTCAATAAATCCACCATAAAAATTCCCCAGTCTAATAGTACTGGGGAAAAATACGATCGTTTTCAATAACTAATAAACACCGGATCGATTAAAATTCCGATGGGTATTTTGCTAATATTATTCAAAAATTGAGAGATACTTTACTTTGAAGCAAAATCAATTTACTCTGCTTCTTTCTCTTCACCTTCTTTGTGACCTTCTTTGTGACCTTCTTTATGACCTTCTTGATGAACTTCTTCAGTAGGTTCTTCTGCTTCTACTTCAGTATCTTGTGCTTGTCCGCAAGCACCTACTAGTAGTCCTAAACCCAATCCTAAGAATATTAAGAACTTTTTAGCTTTCATTATAAATCTCCTATTCTCCGTATTTATACTTATGTATTGTTTATCTATGGAAAACAAAGTAAACAAAATTATTAACTTTAATAGGTTGTAACAAATTCCCTCAGTTGTGTCAAGCACAAAAATAACTAATTTTTAAATAAAATTTGCCTTAAAAGATAAAAATATTCAATAAACAACAGCGATCGCCATTTTTCATCAAACCTAATGGCAAAAGACTCAGCCAAATTCTCTCCCATTTAAATGATTATTTTTCTTTATTACCTATTGCCCCACTTAGATTAACGATCCTAATTGGCGAAAAAAAAACTTAGGGAGAGCTTGACAAAAAAATTTTTTTATGATTATAATAAAACTCGAGTTTAAAAACTGGGACTGTAGTTCAGTTGGTTAGAATGCCTGCCTGTCACGCAGGAGGTCGCGGGTTCGAGCCCCGTCAGTCCCGTAAAAAAAAGAAGAGACCTTCGAGACAGAGAATGTCTCGACAATGTAAAATAAAAGACGCGAATAAATTACGTAGGTAAAAAAGAGGATATATAAGTGGCGGTAAGAGTTCGGATTGCTCCCTCTCCCACAGGTAACTTACACGTAGGAACGGCGAGAACGGCAGTATATAACTGGTTATTTGCCCGCAACCATGGCGGCAAATTTATCTTGAGGGTAGAAGATACCGATAAAGAGCGATCGCGCCTTGAATATACAGAAAACATCAAATCTGGATTGGCATGGCTGGGGTTAAATTGGGATGAAGGGCCGTTTTTCCAAACCCAAAGGCTAGATCTCTACAAAAAAGCAATTCAGGAATTGTTAGATAAAGGTTTGGCATATCCTTGCTATTGTACTCCCGAAGAACTAGAAGCAATGCGGGAAGAGCAAAGATCGCGAAAATTAGCCCCCCGCTACGATAACCGTCACCGCAACCTCACAGAAGAGCAAAAAGCAGATTTTGCCGCAGCAGGACGCAAACCAGTCATCAGATTTAAAATCGACGACGATCGCGAGATTGTTTGGCAAGATTTAGTGAGAGGAAAAGTATCCTGGAGCGGTAGCGATTTGGGCGGAGATATGGTAATAGCCCGGGCTGCTGAAAATAGCGAGGAAAAATTCGGTCAACCTCTCTACAATTTAGCGGTAGTAGTAGATGATATTGACATGGATATTACTCACGTCATTCGCGGCGAAGATCACATTGCCAATACTGCCAAGCAAATTTTGCTTTACGAAGCATTAGGAGCAAAAGTACCCGAATTTGCCCACACGCCCCTAATTTTAAATTCAGAAGGGCGAAAACTCTCGAAACGCGATGGAGTAACTTCGATCGACGACTTCAAAAAAATGGGCTTTTTGCCAGAGGCGATGGCCAATTATATGATTTTATTAGGTTGGACGGCACCGGACTCTACTCAAGAAATATTTACCCTACCAGAAGCAGCAAAATTATTCGGCATCGAAAGAGTAAATAAAGCCGGAGCAAAATTCGATTGGGACAAACTAGACTGGATTAATTCTCAATATCTCCATAAAATGCCAGCAAACGAGTTGGTAGAATTGTTAGTTCCTTATTGGCAAGAAGCAGGATATAAAATAGATCTCGAAGCCGATCGAGCTTGGCTAGAAAGTTTAACCGCGTTAATCGCCCCTTCTTTAACCCGTTTGAGCGAAGCACCCCAAGAAAGCCGTTTGTTGCTCTCAGAATCCCTAGAATACAGTCCCGAGGCGATCGAACAATTGCAAAAAGAGGGAGCGATCGAAATAATCGCCAATGTTATTGCTGCTTTAGCCGAATCATCCTCCCTCACCGAACAGGATGCTAAAGATATTATTAAAAAAATTACCAAAGCAGCTAAAGTCAAAAAAGGATTTGTGATGCGAAGTTTGCGGGCTGCTTTAATGGGAGAAGTACAGGGGCCAGATTTAATTCAATCTTGGTTGTTGCTGAATCGAAAAGGATCGGATCGAACTCGTTTAGAACAAAGTAAATCCAAATTCTCGCAATAACTTGCTACACCTTAAAAATTGTTCGAGCCTATCTTACTATTGTCGAGATCGTAAGTCCATTTGAGGTGTAAATATTCTTCGAGATATTCTAGCAATCGATCTTGGTCGATCGGTTTAGGTAAAAAAGCATTGCAACCAATTCGTTCGCTTTTTTGAGCCATTATTTCGGGGTTGCTAGCAGAAACAGCAATAATCGGCGTATTTTCAAGTTCTGGTATTTTCCTAATTTCCATTACCATGGTGATACCAGTTTTGACCGGCATCAGCAAATCCGTCAAAATTAAATGAGGTAGTTGCGATCGAGCAATTTCTAAACCTTGCTCCCCGTTTTCAGCTTCGATCGTTTTAAAACCTTTAGGTTCGAGCAAATTCAGCAATAACAAACGATTTTCTACGGCATCGTCTACAATGAGGATGCGGCGATCGAATCCTTCGTAACCAGTAATACGAGGTTTTGTAATATTGAAAGAATTTGGTTCTGAAACCGTCGCAACAATATCGAAGCTAGCATCGAACCAAAAAGTAGAACCTTTTCCTTGTTGGGTTTTTACTCTAATTTGACTTCCCATCAACTCAGCCAGTTGTTTGCTAATCGGTAGACCCAAACCCGTTCCTCTAATACGACTTTCTCCGTCTCCTGCTTGTTCGAAAGGTTGGAATATTTTTTCTAATTGTTCGGAACTTATTCCTACTCCCGTATCGATGACTTCAAAACGAAGTTTCGTTCTGACTCGAGCGTCGATGACAGTTATTCTAAAAGTAACTGTTCCTTCATCGGTAAATTTAACTGCATTAGTTAAAAGATTGAGTAAAATTTGTCTCAAGCGATGTTCGTCTGCTTTAATTCCAACTGGTAAATTTCCAAATTTTTCATATGCAAAAGCAATTCCTTTTTGCTTTGCTTGCATTTCGATAATACCGATTACCCCTTCGATAAAACTAGCAAAATGTAAGTTAGTTAAAGACAGTTGCATTTTATTAGCTTCGATTTTAGAAAAGTCCAAAAGATCGTTAATTAAAACTAATAAATGCTGGCCGCTTTGCTGGATAATTCTCAAACCTAAAATTCCTTGGGGTGAAGAATCTCTCCCTTCTAAAAGCAAGTTTGCATAGCCGATAATACTGTTGAGAGGACTGCGTAATTCGTGGGAAATATTCAGTAAAAATCGATCTTTTGAATTGTTAGCACTTTCGGCAATTTCTTTTGCTTCTTGAAGTTCTGCAGTACGTTCTGTAACGCGATTTTCTAACTCTTGATTGGCTTTTTCTAGGTCGTTAAAAGATTTTTGTAGTTGTTGCCCCATTTGGTTAAAAGCTACCGTTAAAACGCCGATTTCGTCTTCTCTCGATACGGAAGCGCGATAGCTTAAATCTCCTTTAGCAACTTTAGTCGCCGCATGAGTTAGGGTTATAATCGGTTTAGTTATACGATAGGAAAGAAAATATACTCCTAAAATTAACAATCCTGAAGCACCCAAACCGATCGCAAAAATACTATTTGCTAATTTTCCGGCCGGTGCGTAGGCTTCTTCTTTGTCGATCTCGGCTATTAAGGCTAAATTTTGACTTTCCAACCAGCGATACAACCCGACAACTTCTACACCATCGTAATTGCGATAAATCCCCGTTCCATCTCGACCGGAAGTAGCAGCCCTAATTGCATAACTATCGATTCCGGTTGCGAGGTATTTTTCCGATTCGACTACATTAGATGAGATAAAAGCATTTCTTTCTTCTAATCTACCGACAAGATAAGTTACTCCCGTCCTACCCAAACCAGCACGTTGTCTGATGAGATCGTCTATTTCTTTGAGGTTTAAAGTAATTAAAACTATCCCGATACGTTGAGAATTTCGATCTAAAATAGGAGCGGCTAACGAGATTTGTGGTTTGCCAGTAATTGCAGAAGTATAAAATGTGGGTTGGATTTTTTTGCCTTCTTTAAGTACGGAATCTTTAGTAATATAAGTATTAGTTTGACCCAAAGGTTGATATTTACCTTGGAGAACTTTATCTGTCGAAAAAACTACTATTCCGTTATTAGTTAGCAAAGAAATTTCGCGAATAGTCGATTTAATTTCTTTAACTGAAGAAAAATATTGCTCGAGATCTTGATAGGCTAATTTTTTTTGTTCTGGAGATTTACTTTTAAATAAAATTTGCGATTGCTGCTTTATTTCTGGCAAAGTTGCTGATAGGAGAGTATCTCGATATTGATCTTCAAACCATTCATCGATTTGATCTTGTTTGATCGAGGCTGCAACTCGAAGTTTTTGGAATACCGATTCTTTGAGGGAATTTTTAGCAAGTTCGTAAGCTCCGAGTGCGACAACGCTGACGGTCACCAAAGATAAAATTGAAAAGGAACTAATCAGCTTTAATTGCAAACTTTTATTGATAATTTTCATCATAAATATTACTGTATTAATTAATTTATATTTTTGATATAGTTAAATATTCCTTATCTAGTATTTTATTGCCAATTGGCTAAAATTTGTTCGATTTGTTCGATCGCTTCTGCTGCTGCCCTTTCTGGAGGCAATCCGGCGACAATAATTTTTTTAATCGCATTAGTCCAGATATTTTGGTTTTGCACTTCGGTGTAAGCTGGATTGTAGGAAACGTAAGGTAAGCGAGTTTTTTCAAATTGCTTGATAATCGCGCTAGTGTGGGGATTTTCAGAATTTTTCCAAAACGGATCTTGTAACAATTCTGGCATGACTGGAAAAAATCTTCCTTGAGAACCTCGAATATATTCTTCTAAATGTTGTGGTTGGGCTAGATAGGATAAGAAATTTAAAGCAGCAGCTTTATTTTTAGCCGTTTTGGGCACAATTACCTGAGCTATTTGAGTAATGTAGCGCATCGATTCTCCGCTAGGTTTATCGGGCCAATTTATCGTAGCTAGTTGGTGCTGATATATTTCTCGATCGTGGGTTTGAGAGCCAGGAATTGATAAAGTCGGATTGACCGTCATCAAACTCAAACGACTGAGAAAATTGATATTATTATTAGGATCTGTCCAATTAATTGCTTTTGGTGGTACTTCGTTTTTAATATAAAAGCTAGTATATTTGTCTAAAGCGGCAGTAACCCCCGGTAAAACTTGTCCGTCCTGCAAAAGAGAGCCGCCGTTTTCATCGATCAATCTCACATTATAAGCTTCAAGAAATTGCTCGAAAATATTAAAAGTTTCCCAAGATAAAGACATCGGCAATCCGTAAGCATAAATATTAGAATTGTTCTTTTTTCTTAAGTTTAATTCCGATCGCTCCCAAAACTGCCAAAATCCCAGCCAATCTTGAGGAATCGATGCCGAACTTTCGTTGATACTCTCTAGCAAGTCTTCCCAATAATGGACGTATGTTGAAGATTGAAAAATTGGCAGAGCGTAATAGCTGAATTTATTGGCTGCTTTATTGGCATAATAAACACTTTTTAATGCTTGTTCGCTGTAAGAGCTTTTTAAAGGTTCTATTACTTGAGAAACATCTGTTAATAAATTTTGCCAAGCTAGAACTGGTATTAAGTCAATGCTGGCGATATTGCTAAAAAAAACGTCGGGAAGATTATTGTTTTTACTAGCAATTTGAAACTGATGCAAAATATCTTTATTAGAGATCAGGGTTAATTTAACGGGGACTTGGCTTTTTTTTTCCCAAGCAGCGACAATCTTGCCGAGTTCGTCGGTTTCTTCGGGATAGAATCCTTGACTCCACCAAATTGTCAATTCTTGGTTGCGAGAATTTTCCTCGCCGATCGAGATTACTTGACTGCTACAATTAGCTAATCCAAAACCAAGTAAAAATAAACTTGAGGCTCTAATAAATTGACTTCTTTTCATGCTTATTTGTTTTGCTCTCTACTTTATTTTAGAAAAGTAAATTAAAATAACAAAAAAATTGCCGCTTTGGCGATCGCGCTACGTATATAGTAAAAAATTAGAATTAGGATAAAGGTTGTGGCGTTTAAAATAGGATTGCTGGGACTGGGAACGGTAGGAACTGCAACGGCAGAAATATTGCTAGATCCAGAGCAAAGACACCCGATATTACAAGAGATTGCTATTAAAAAAGTAGGAGTGCGATCGCCCGACAAACCGAGACAAGTACAACTTCCTCGAGAGACTATAACTACAGATTTAGAGAAGATTGTCAACGACCCAGAAATAGATATAGTGGTAGAATTGCTCGGAGGATTAGAACCAGCGCGATCGCTAATTCTTAAAGCAATAGAAGCAGGAAAACACGTAGTTACCGCTAATAAAGCAGTAATCGCCAGATACGGCGACCAAATTTATAATGCCGCAGAAAAAGCTAAAGTTTACGTATTATTGGAAGGAGCTGTAGGGGGAGGCATTCCTGTAATAGAACCTCTCAAACAGTCTTTAGGGGCTAATAAAATTAACAGGGTGATCGGCATCGTTAACGGAACTACTAATTATATTCTCAGCCAAATGGCCGCAGTAGGAGCGGACTTTAAAGATGTATTAGCCGAAGCGCAAAAATTAGGCTATGCCGAAGCAGATCCCACAGCAGATGTAGATGGTTTGGACGCAGCAGATAAAATCACTATTCTCACTTCTTTGGCTTTCGCAAAAGGCATTAAAAGAGAAGAAGTTTTAACCGAAGGGATTCGTCAAGTCAGCATCACCGATATTAACTATGCCGAAAAATTAGGATTTGCAATTAAATTATTAGCAATATCTCAAAGCTTTTCCTCGACCAACAGCGATCGCTTACTCGTCAGAGTTCACCCGACTTTAGTTCCTAAAAATCACCCCCTTGCTAGCGTTAACGGGGTCAATAACGCTATTTCGATCGAAGGAGATCCGATCGGACAAGTAATGTTTTTCGGCCCGGGTGCGGGTGGAGGAGCTACTGCTAGTGCTGTAGTCGCCGATATCATGAATATAGTCGGAGTTCTCAAAAGTAGTGGCAAAACCGAAACTCTCGACCCCTTATTGAGTTCTTCTCATCAGGAATACGCCACTGTCGTCCCTAACGAAGAATTGGTAACTCGCTTTTATGCCCGCAGTTTGGCTCGAGATGTTCCCGGAGTAATCGGTCAGTTGGGAACTTGTTTTGGTAAATACAACGTCAGTTTAGAATCGGTAGTACAAATCGGCTTTGTCGGGGAATTCTCTGAAATAGTTGTGGTTACTCACGATGTTAAAGAAGGTAATTTTCGTTTGGCGATCGAAGAGATAAGTAATTTAGATGCAATTGAAACTATTCCCAGTATTTTGCGGGTACTTTAATAAAATTAGAGTCTTGCCTGTTTCCTTAATTGGATTGTTAGCGATACCTTTAACGGCTACTGCCCAATTACAAACACCAGGGCGATCGAATCTTTGTCCCGAACCTGTTTTAGAACGTTTAAAATCTCATAAAATTGCTCGTGGAGAAACTATTGAAAGTATTGCTAAAGAATATAATTTATTGCCCGATACTTTAATTAGACTCAACCAGAGCGTAGCCTATAGTAACGATCGCGTCGGTAAAGAAATTCTCATCCCTCCTTTTAACGGTGTTCGTCTCGAAGTTACTCCCGGTGCGAGTTGGCAAGATCTCGAACAAGCTTATGGGGTACGTGCTGATGTATTATTTGAAATTAATGGCTGTCAGCAAATACCCAAAATAGTTTTTTTGCCCGGTGTCAATTGGCGATCGAGCGAAAATGCTAAGCTAAAAAATTACCTCGGACTTGCTGGTTATCCTTTACCTCAACGCGCTGCGATTGCTATGAATTTTGGCTGGCAAGAAAGTTCTACCCGCCAACAAAGACGGTTTCATCCGGGCTTAGATCTATTGGCAGATAAAGGTACTTCTGTTTTAGCAGCAGATGCTGGAACTATCGCTTTTGTAGGACAGCAAAGCAGTTACGGCAATTTAATCGTGATCGATCATCCGGGAGGATGGCAAACTCGTTACGGTCATTTGAGCGAAATTAAGGTTAAAATCGGCGAGCAAGTTAAACCTGGCGATGCGATCGGTTCTGTGGGTTATAGCGGCATTCCAGACTTACAAGCAACTCATTTACATTTTGAAGTTCGTCGCAAAACTCATTTGGGTTGGGTGGCACAAGATCCAGAACTTCATCTCAAAAAATAATTTTGCCGTTCCCTTTTTCAATTTATAATTGGCTTAGTTCCATCTGTTTTTTTCAATCCTAACAGCCAATACATATTTTTAAATCTTTGTCAATAGCTCTATTTTTAATAGTAAATCGCATCAAGTTAAAAAGTCTCGTTTGAAATATCGTAATCTTGAAAGGCGATCGCTCGATCTCTTTACTTTTTCGTCGCTGTTTTAAAAATTGGCAATAAAAACCCAAAATAACATTATTTATTTTGACAAAAAAATCGTATCACATCGAGGAAAGCTTGTAAATCCGTATTGAAAAAAATAAATTTAAACTAAATTAACTAGTTAGTTCGACCGATTAAATTAGGTTGTAATTAAAATTTTAAAATTTAAAGCGATCTATATCTAAGTTTTGCTTATATACGTGAAAAGGTAATCCTGAAACTGAAAAAACTTTAAGCGATCGTAGTGCAGCTAACATTTTATCCTGTTTTCGTTACGAGTTTGTAACTTTTAATAGCTAACGTACTAAAACAATCGGTCAATAAAAATTTTTTGTAATAAGAAACAAATTTTATTATACAAAATGATGTGGGGAATTATTAGTGCAAAACAATAACAATATAGAATTTGAGACTCAAAATTATAGCGATAGCAATATAAGCTGGCAAAAGTCGATCGACTTTCAATCTCAACAAACCAGCCAACTAAGCGATCGAATCGGACAAAACAAATTAGGAATTGCCAAAGAACTGCCTCAAAAAAGTACAATTTTTTGCATAGATGACAGTCCGACGATACAACTAATACTTAAAAATATTCTTTCTAAAGCTGGATACCGTGTTATAGGTAATACTAAACCCCTTCAAAGTTTGACAATTTTGTTAAAAAGCAAAAAACCAGATTTAATCTTTATGGACATCAAAATGCCAGGCTTAGAAGGATATAATTTATTGCAATTAATCAAAAGATCTCGCAAACTAAAAGATATTCCGGTAATCATGTTAACCTCTCAAACTCAACCCTTCGATCGAGTGCGAGCCAAATTATTAGGAGCAACAGGATATATAACAAAGCCATTTACTGCTAGAGATTTAATTGTCCAAGTACAGGAAACTTTAGCAAATAAAACAGAGCAAAAAATTACGAGCGGATCGGTAGTAGCTAAATAAATTCGATCGCGCTTTAAAGAGTTCTTTTTTTAGTTAGAATTAGTTGTTAGTTTATTAAAAATAGACTTTATTGAAAACCAAATATAATCTTTTCTAGCAAACCTGCTCGACAGATTGAAGTATTACTAATTAATAGCTTAAAGCTGTATTTAGTAATATTTTGTTGTTTGGAAAAAGAGGCAGCTTCAAAACTTCAATTGATTTAAATTTGTAGTCTAAAATTAAGTTTTTAAAAAGAAAAATTTAAGAACAATATCGTGCTTTTCTAGTTATTTTTGATAAAAAAATTATCCTCAACCCAATTAAAATTGTATTTTATTAGACATTTATCTTTTATCTCTTCAGATCGAAAAATAAAAAAATAAAAAATTTTTGATTGACAAAAGTGACAAGATTAAGCAAAAATAAATTTTATCGATATTTTTATTTAGCTTAAATAATTCAAACCAATTAAAAGTATTAACCATTACTTTGTAAAAAAGTATTTTGTTTATTTCTAGTTTTACTTGTAATAAAGAATACTCGATCGAAGCAATAAATATTTTGTCGGAGAAGCTGTTAAATGAAAGCCGAAATAATTAGAGCTATTGCTAATCTCAAAAAACAATTATTCTCTCAAAAAGTTGGTAGTGCGATCGGGACAACAATAGGCTTATTTTTTGCTATTTACAGTCCTGCGATCGCGCAAACAGTTAACGGAACTGTCTTTGAAGATACTAACGGCGATAATAATTTAACCCTTGGCGAACCTGGATTAGGAGCGGGCATCACAATTAGATTGTTAGATGGTCTCAGTCGGCAAGAACTAGATATTACTACTACTAATATTAACGGTCAATACTCTTTTCTTAACGTAGCAAATGGAAATTATTTAGTCCAAGTAGATATAGATACAGTTCCCGATGGCTTTATTATTGGAAATAACTCGAATAACATTACAACTACCGTAAACAATAACGTCATTACAATTAACTATCCCTTCGATCCTGTCAATATATCCGGTCGAGTTTTTGAAGATACTAACCTCGATGACATTCAAGATAATGGAGAAGCTGGTTTATCTAGCATAACGGTTTTTTTGTTTAACGATACTAATAATGATGGCATTGCCGACGGTGGGGCAATTGCTACTACTGAGACCAATTTTGCCGGAGATTATGGCTTTAACGTCCCGAACGGTAATTATTTAGTGCGAGCAGATACTAACGATCCCGATTTAGTCGGTCGTCAATATGGCGGTGTAACTGGAAATCCTAACGATCCTCTCAACTTAACTCGCAATGCAGATATTAATAACAATATTCTTTCTGACTTAAATTATCCCTTCGATCCTGGCACTCCGCCACCAATTTGCGATCCTGGAGATCCCAACAATCAACTATCTTTTTTAGCTAATCCACAACTAATTTCTGGTACTGACCTTCAAATAGGGGCAAGATATCGATTTGCTAATGTCTTTCCTGGGGTAGATGCTTTGATAGAAATCGCGGGATTTAATGGTGGTGCGACTTTAGGAAGTTTAGATAATGATTCTACTGGGGAAGTTTCTGCCTTTCAGCCTACTTTAAATCCACCTAATGCTGCGGTTACTTCTAGCGTTGATTTTGATATTACATTCGTCAATACCGGAACGAACATACCAGTCGCTCTAACTTTTAAAGCAGCAGGCCTCGATATTGATGGTAGCACCGGCGACGGCAACCCTAACGGATTGAGAGAATTCATTCAACTTACGAATTTATCTAGTTTTACTTTAGATCCGAATACTGCATTGATAGCCACTTCCATCCCGCCAAACGCAACTAGATTTGAATCTAGCACGACTCAATTCCAGCCTGGAATTAGTTTAAATGCAGTAGAAGCTTTGGTGATAACCCAGTATAATAATATTTCTCAATTTAGGTACACTATCGGCGCGATTAATAATACGAATAGTGGGATACAACGTTTAAATTCTTTCTTCCTTGGTTGTGCCAGCATTGCTCCTCCATCCGTTGACTTTGGTGATGCTCCCGATACTTATGGAACTGATGTAACAGCCGGAAATAGCAGCAACGGTATCGATCCTCTAGGTGCTAGCCATGCCATTGTTAGCGGCATTCAATTAGGAGTAACGGCCCCAGATCTAGAAGCAGACGGACAAGCTAGTCCTAATGCCGAAGGTGACGATCTTAACGGTACTGATGATGAAGATGGAATTAATGCCTTTCCGACTTTAAACGAAGGTAGCATCAGCTACACCATTCCCGCAGCTAACCTTACAGCCACCAATACTACAGGAGTTGCAGCTACTTTACACGCTTGGATCGATTTTAATAAAAATGGTATCTTCGAACCGACTGAATATGCTAACGCTACAGTTAATAATAATACTAATAACGGCAACCCAGCAGCAGATTTAACTTGGAATGGCATTATTGTAGGAACTCAAGGAAATACATTTGCTCGTTTTCGTTTGACCACCGATCCGAATATAAATGCTAATACTCCTGGCGGGCCCGCCAACGATGGAGAAGTAGAAGATTATCAAATTACGATCGCACCTCCAGTTATTCC
>CAYWIH010000085.1:0-22856 GCA_964458305.1 uncultured bacterium
TTTTTAAAACTCGATTGCAATTCTTGTGGGAAGATAATTGTAGCTTTGGCAAATCTCAATTTTAAGCGAGCAGAAATTTAAAATATTTTTCGGTAAGTTTACTATAATACCATATTAGGCATAAAATATGTAAGTGGAGAGGCGGAAAATTATACCCGAAACTGAGCTTTTGGGGAGTGATCCCGCAAAAAAAAGATGAAAAATATTTCGATCGATTCAATTGGCCGTTTATTTTTGGCAAGTATATTGGTAATTTTACCATTAGGATGCGCTGGAGAACCCGAAACAGAAGAACAGCAACCGATTATAAACCGAACAGATACTTCAACTAGAAACAGGAGGAATGTCGAAGAAAATAGAGAACCTAACACCACTTTAGAGGAGACAAATACTGAAGATACTACCCCTCCAACAGAAGAAGTGGCGATCGAACCTCCAGTAGAAGAAGTAGCGATCGAACGATCTGCAGAAATAATAGAAATTGAAGAGCCGATCTATTTTAATTTTGATAGTGCAGTTCTCACCGAGCAAGCTAAAGTAAAATTAAGACAAATATCTCAACAACTCGGACAAAGCGATCGACCAATTACAATTGCAGGTCATGCCGACGAACGGGGATCTCACGACTATAATATGAATTTAGGACGCAGACGTGCCGAAGCAGTAAAAGAGTTTTTAGCAACTCAAGGGGTCGATCGGGCTAAATTATCTACGGTTAGTTATGGAGAAACTCAACCAGTGATAGATGCTTCTCATCCACGAGCTTGGTCGCAAAATCGTCGGGTAGACTTTACAGTAGATTAAGAAGATTGTATTTTTGAAGTCGCATTGTTAAAGTATTAAAGAATAAGGAACTTCTAAACTGTGATTTTCCATTAATTCTTTATTACTCATAATTTCGCGAGCAATTCCGTCGGCAACAATTTTAGTTCGATCGAGCAAAATAACTCGATCGCAGACTTCTAAAATTAATTCTAAATCGTGAGAAGATATTAAAATAGTTTCTTTTGCTAAGTTTAAAAAGTCGATTAAACGCCTTCTAGCGCGCAGATCTAAATTAGCACTAGGTTCGTCATATAATATTATTTTAGGCTGCATTGCAATTACGGAGGCGATCGCTACCATAGATTTTTCGCCACCGGATAATTGATGGGGAATGCGATCGATTAGGGGAGAAATTCCTGTTAAATTTAAAGCTTTTTCTACTCTGCGATCGATTTCTTCTTTTGTCAGGCCCATATTTTCCGGGCCGAATGCAATATCGTCTCTAACTGTAGAACAAAAGAGTTGATCGTTAGGGTTTTGAAAGACTAAACCTATTTCTGGATTAAATTTTCCTACTTCTATTTGTTTTTCAAATATTTTTATTTTGCCTTTTTTTGCCGATAAAATTCCGCAAATTAATAAAAATAAAGTTGTTTTTCCCGTTCCGTTTGCTCCAATTAAACCTACTTTTTCTTTAGCCAAAATTTCTAAATTCAGTTCTGCAAAAATTGGTTTAGAATCGGAATAAGCAAAAGATAAATTGTCAATCGCGATCGCTTTCATATAATCAAACAATTAAAAATTCTGCTAAAATAAAGCTCGCAGCAATTATTAAAGTAATTACCGAAGCAAAAAGACTCATTTTATCTATTTTATTGTGGTTATTAAAGTTTAATTTTTGAGAACCGTAACCCCGTAAAATCATAGCTTTATAAATTAATAAAGAGCGATCGTAACTGCGAACTAATAAAGTACCGATTAAACTAGCAATAATATTTAAATTACGAAAGTTGAAATTTTTAAATCGAAAACCGCGTAATTTCATTGCTGTTTGCATTTTTTCCAGCATTTGGCTTAATTCTTCTAAATAACGATAAGAAAGTAACATCATATCGACGATCGTATCTGATAAACCGAGCGATCGCATGGCTTTAATGGTAGTTAAAAAAGGTGCGGTAGAAAATAGTATCAAACTAACGGTAAAAATACATAAAAATCTTACTAAAATTAGCAAAACTAATAAAGAACCTTCTTGCTTAATTTCTAAAAAACCGATGCTAAAAATGACATTATTTCCAGCAATAAAAGGCAAAAAAAATACTACTATAATTATAAATAATCCTGGATAGCGCAATCTGGATAATAAAAAATTAAAAGGAAGTCGAGATAAAAAATAGAGGCTGGTAGTTACGAAAATAATAGCAGGTAATAAAAATAAGTTTTTGATAAAAGCAAAAGCAAAAATCAAAGCCAACAAAGCGACGAGTTTAGACCTTTGTTCCCAGCGATGAATCGGGGAATTTAAATAAGCATATCGATCGAAAATAAACGGCATTAATTTTTCAAAAGTTCCGGTTTAACTCGAGCCAAAAAAGAAACGATTGCGACTGTAATAGTACCTTCGATCGCGGCTTGAATCGTATAAACACCCAGAGAAATAAAGATCGCACTGCGTTCGATTTGAGAATTAAGATCGGGAGAAATATTCGTTAAAACAACTACAGTAAAAATAGCCGCCGACATAGATATAGCACCGAAGCCGATCGCGAAAGCAAAAATATTTTGGATTATTTTTGTCTTAATTTTAAATAAATAGCTTATCCGAAATAAATAACCAGCAAATAAAGCCGGAACGCCCATAATTATGGCATTAATTCCTAATGTCGATAGACCTCCGTGTCCGAACATAACTGCTTGAAAAAATAAACCGATCGATATTGCCAAAAAAGAATAGTAACCCAGCATAGCCCCAATAAGTCCGTTTAAAATCAAATGAATGCTGGTAGGAGGAACGGGAATATGAATTAAAGAAGCGACAAAAAAAGCTGCTGTAAGTAAAGAAGATTGAGGAATTTTTGCCGTGCGATCTGTTTGTTTGTTTATTTTTTTTAAACAATACCAAGTTATACCCCCAGCGATCGCGTAACCAGAAATGCAAACCGAAGGAGGTAAAATACCGTCAGGAACGTGCATTTTTTATCCTTTCCTCCGCCAAAAGAATAATGCAGTGCCAACAAAACCCCAAACACTAGCAGCAGTCATAACTAATTTTTGCAGGGCCGTATATTCTGAGTTGCTGGTGCTGATTTGAGTTGTGAGATTGCCGCTATTAGATACGGGGATAGCAACAATACCACCATGTCCCGATTTTCTCACTTTTACGTCCCAATTTCCAGAAATTTCATAATTAGGTACGAAAATAAAATTCCCCTCAGAGTCGGTTTGTCCTTCGATCCAGGGGCTAGTGGGATCGTTAGGGGCATAGATTACTACTTGAGCTAATGCCATCGGCGTACCGTCATCGTAAGTAGCTTTAATTTCGATCGCTCGAGTCGATCGGTAATTGATTTGGCTACCGTGAGCCGATATTTTGGTCGACCAAGTAATAATTGGGAAAATAATTAAAGGAATTAAGAGTAAATTGGATTTTTTCACGATTTTATAGTTTATTCTTCGCCTTTTTCCGCACAATGACCTTCACCGACGTGACCGAGAGATGTTAAACCTTCCTTTAAGCGTCGATATGCTTCGGGAGAAAGTTGTTTTTCTAAAGTTGCCATATCCAGATCGATAGTGTCGTTTGCTGCTAAATTTGCCAGAGGATCGAAACCCAAAGCATTGACATTCATCGGATCGTCTGGGGCTACTTCAGCATGACCGAATAAATGGTCGAAATGGAAAGTAGTTTCTAGATCGGCTTTATCTCCAGCCTTAAGAAAACCCTTGCGATCGTCGCCGACAAATTCCCCACAAATATATTTAACTGGTTCGTTGAGTGCGATCGAGAAATTAATATTTCTATCCTCTTTTTGTGCCGTACCTTCGAGCAAGATAGTTTTACCAGCGATCGGAGCTATTTGCCAAGTTAAGGCATTATATTTTCCTGGTGGGGCTTCTACCTCTGCAATTAAAACGCGATCGGCTGTGGTTAAGTTTACTGTTTTGGGATTATTTAATAAAACTATTTGTTCCGATACTTTCATTTTTGCTTCTGTTTCGGCATTAAATGGCGGATCGGTTTGATATGCAGTTATTTTATCGAGACTGAGGTAAACATTATTAAAATCTAGCTGCCAACCATCCTTAGAAACAAAACCCTCTGCAATTAAATCTTCTCCATTAGCCAATACTGCCAATTTTCCCATTTTTGAATCTGTATTTTCGATCGACGAACTGCATCCAGTCAAAAAGTAGATCCAAATTAAGATCGATCCCGCAAAAAATTTTTTTCTCATCTTGAGTAGATACTCTTACTATTGTTTAGTTTTCTAGCTCTAGGTAGTTTTTTCAATGCCCCTCGAGGGTATTTTAAAAGAAATATTTTCTAAAATGCTTAATCTAGGCGAAATTACTTGACAATTTAGAGAAATTATGAATTTATCTCGCTTTTACTTGTCAAAGATAAAGATAAGTTATCGAACGAAAATCGGCAAATACAAATAACTACGGAAAATTTCTGTCAAAATTTACAGGATTTTGCTAGTAATGAAGAAGTAAGGACTTATAAGTATATTTTGTTTCATGGATTTTAGTGCAGCATTACCAACCTTCGTAGTTACCCTAAGAGAAGGGTTCGAAGCCGCTTTAATAGTAGGAATTGTTTTAGCTTGTCTCAATAAAGCCAAAGCTACCGACCTATATCGCTGGGTTTATATCGGAATTGGCGGCGGAATTGTTGCCAGCCTGATGGTAGGATTGTTGTTAGGCGGATTAGTTGCCGGATTGGGAACGTCTGACAGTATTTATACCCCAGTAGTAAAAGAAACCTTAGAAGGAATATTCGCCCTAGTCGCGATCGCAATGCTCAGTTGGATGTTAATTTGGATGAGCCAACAAGCTAAATCGATTAAATCTGAAGTGGAAGGGGCAATTAATGAAGCTTTAGTTAAAAACGATAATTCAGGTAAAGCAATTTTTATCTTGATTTTTATAGCCGTATTGCGAGAAGGTTTTGAAACAGTATTATTTATTTTGGCTAGATTTCAAGAAGGATGGCAACCAGCTACTGCAGGATCGATCGTCGGTTTACTTTCAGCTACAGTATTGGGTTTCCTTTTATTTAAATTTGGCGTGAGAATAAATATCCGTCTGTTTTTCCAAGTCATGGGGACATTTTTAGTTCTGATCGTCGGTGGTTTGGTGATTAGTGCTTTAAAAGATTTTGATGCGGCGATCGCGATGTTATCTCGCTTAGACTGGCATTATGCCCATTTATGTCCGGCTAAAGCATCTTCTTGTATTTTAGGAGTGCAGCTTTGGGATATTTCCGGTTTCTTGAGCGATCGCACTTTTCCGGGTATCATACTCAAATCTTTGTTCGGCTATCGCGATACTCTCTATCTTCTCCAAGCGATCGCCTACGGCTTATTTTTAGCTATCGTTGGCGGTACTTATTGGCAAACTTTATCCGGTAGGAAATCTGTCGATCCTGCTAAAAATAAAGCTTCGATCGGTTCTTAAAAAGATTATTTAGAGGGAGGAAAACCTCCCAATCTAACTATTTTATCTTTGCGTGCCAAATACTTGAGTCCAATATCTGTTATCGTATCCCACGCCGATTTCTTCGTAATTTGGATTGAGAATATTGCGACGATGACCGGAACTCCTCATCCAACTATCTACCACTTCTTGGGGGGTTCTTTGACCGACTGCAACATTTTCCCCTAAATATCCAGGTCGATATCCAGTTCTTCTAACTCGATCGACCATCGAAGAACCATCAGATCCGGTGTGGGATAACATTCTATTTCTTTCCATATCGAGGGTATGATTTTGAGCTGCTACGGTTAATTGACAGTTGAAACTTAAAGATCTCAAACCCGATCGGCGACGTTCTTGATTGGTAAGATCGATTACTTCTTGCTCGAAACTGTTTAACTGACACCTGTTTTGTGCTAATAAAATTTCTTGTGAATTCGATCGTTCTGATGTCGGTTTGGCACTTGTGTTAGTAGCAATTAAGGTCGATATTGAGGCGATCGATACGATTAATAACGATTTTAAGATTTTTTGTGTTTTAAAAAAACTATTTTGATTCATTATTTTTTATCCTTATCTTTATTAAATTAGACTATTAACACTGTATTTTTGTTTCATTAAAAAAACTATTGCAAACCGAACAAAAATTTTGACAATCCCCAAATAAATGCTATACTTAAATTTCGATCGAAGTTTGGGGCTGTGGCTCAGTTGGATAGAGCAAGCGCCTCCTGAAAAATCGGGCACCACGATAGGAAACTGCGTGCGTGAATGCGGTCAAATTCAAGGAAGCCTAAGTTTAGGATCTAAATAAGGTAATCTTGAGCCAAGCTCTATTATCCCGATAGAGAAGGTGCAGAGACTGGTTGTAGGGTAGAAAGGGAATGTTTAAAATATTAAAAACCTCTACAACATAAAGGCCGCCACCTAAAGGTAAAAAAAAGACCAAAGGTGAAGGGATAGTCCAGAGAGTGGGGAAACTCACACCAATCTGAAGCGCTAGATCGTCGGTTCGAGTCCGACCAGTCCCGCTATTAGCTAATTTAGATCTTGAGGAATATCTTCTGGCATAATAGTCATCATCATTTCTTTAGTGACTCCAGAAGATAATTTTACCAATCTATTAGCTTGTCGTTCGATCGCTTTTTCAAAAATATTTCTTACTTCGCGACCATTACCGAAACTTTTATCTCTTTTTTGATAGATTTCGGCAAAATTTTTCAAGAGAATATTCTTTGATTCTGGAGCTAAATTAAATTCATTTTTATGACAAATTTTTTCAAAAATAGCTAATAATTCTTCTGGTTGATAATCGTCAAAATAAAAATATTTACTAAAGCGAGATTTTAGGCCGGGATTAGCATCGATAAACCGGGACATTTCGTCAGTATAACCGGCAACAATCACCACCAATCTACCGCGACAATCTTCCATTCTTTTTAAAAGAGTATCGATCGCTTCTTGTCCGAAATCGTTATTAGCACCTTCAGATTTAAGAGCATAAGCTTCGTCTATAAATAATACACCATCGATGGCAGAATCGACTAATTCATTTACTTTAGCAGCAGTATGACCGATATAACCTGCAACCAAACCCGATCGATCTGTTTCGATTAAATGTCCAGATTTTAGCAAACCTAAACTTTTGTATATTTTCCCCATCAATCTGGCAACAGTTGTTTTCCCCGTGCCGGGAGGGCCGCAAAATACTGAATGTAGAGTGACAGGAGTATTAACTAAACCCTTTGCTTGGCGCATTTTTTTAATTTTGAGCAAATTGATTTGGGTTTGAATGTCTTCTTTAACATTTTTCATCCCCACTAAATCGTTTAATTGAGCTAAAACAATTTCCAAATCGTCAGATACAAAATTATCTCGATCGCTATTTTTTTTATTAATATGAGAAGCAAAATCTTTACCGACCACCCGATCTAATTCTTGCTTCATTTTTAACAATTCAGCTCGAATAGCAATATCTGTTTCGTATTGCTGCCATTGTGTTTCAAAATTATCTAAATAATCCATAATATTTTCCTAAAAACCGAAAGTATTTCTAGTTTATTATTCCCTTTAGACAAGCAAAAAAAAACAAGAGAGGTAAAACTAAAAAAAGGTTGAAAATACTTAGTGAAAAAGAAGTAATTGCAAATATCGCGGTTTTATTATATTATTTGAATCTGTCGATCTTAGAGATTAAAGCCAAGTTGTCTAAAATCGATCGAGGAACATTAATTTTTCTCAACCAGTCGCCATTAATAATATCCCCTAAACCGTTATCTAAATGAAACAATATCCTTCCGTAAAATCGAGGAGATCGCAAATAAAACCCTTGTTCTTCGCAACAATGGCTCTTGTTTCTTGGTTAGGATACAGACAAGCAGTCAGCTATTTTATCGAACCAGAGGCGATCTTTGTACTCGGAGGAGACTCAAAACGAGAAATTTTTGCGGCTAGTTTAGCGCGAAAACATCCTAACATACCGATTTGGGTATCTTCTGGGAGTCCTGAAGGATATGTAAAAAGGATCTTTAGAAATAGAGGGATAAACAGCGATCGACTCCATTTAGATTATCGCGCTGTCGACACGGTAACTAACTTTACCACCCTGGCCGACGAATTAAAAGCAAACAACATCGACAGCGTCTATTTAGTGACTTCAGACAGCCATATGACTCGAGCTAGAGTGATAGCGGAGGTGGTTTTTGGTAGTAGGGGGATTTTTGTCAAACCTCGATCGGTAGCTACAAATTCCCAACCCGAGCCAGTTGAAAAATCCGTCCGAGATGGAGCTAGATCGGTTTTTTGGTTGATAACTGGTTATAGCGGATCTTCTTTTAAAATTAGTCAGAAATAAATCTCGGGGTTGGCGATCGATATTAAAGAAAATTTCTAAAATGTCTGCTGTCTACTCCTTTTGACAGAAGAAGTTTGTCGGGAAAAAACCCTAGTATCTTACTATTGAAGAGCAATTGTTTTCCAGTCCGTCTTCGCTCGTAGCAAGATCGCAATATTATTGGGAAATTAAGTTCGAATCTAATTCAGAAAGTTAGAGCGCGATCGCATTGGCCGACCTTTTAAAAAAACTGTTTCTATACTTGAGGTCGAACTAGCTAACGATCGCTTTTATTAACAAAAATTTACCCGATCGAAGGAAGAATATAAAGGTTAATCACTATGACTCGAGTAGCAATCAACGGTTTAGGTAGAATTGGCAGAGCGGTTTTAAAAATAATTGTCGATCGCCCAGAACTTGAATTAGTAGCAATTAACGATCTAATCGCAACAGATAATTTAGCTTATTTATTAAAATACGATACTGTTTATGGCAGATACTCAAAAGAAGTAAAAGATAGTAAAAATTCTTTAATAATAAGCGATCGTGAATATAGAGTTTTTAACGAAAAAGATCCGGCTAAACTACCTTGGAAAGATCTCAATATCGATCTTGTTTTTGAATGTAGCGGAGTATTCAGACACAAAGAAGAATTAGAAAAACATCTCCAAGCTGGGGCTAAAAAAGTAATTCTTTCTGCACCTGCAAAAAGCGAAAGTATCCCGAGTGTTGTTTATGGCGTTAACGAAATACCATCAGAAGATGCGATTATTTCCTGCGCTAGTTGCACAACTAACTGCATTACTCCAGTAGTAGAAGTCATCGGCCGTAGAATTGGCATTAAAAAAGCGATGATGACCACAGTTCACGCTTATACAGCCAGTCAAGGACTCGTAGACGGGCCTAGCAAAAAGTTTACCAGAGGTCGAGCCGCAGCCGCTAATTTTGTCCCCACCACCACAGGAGCGGCAAAAGCAACAACAGAAATATTACCGCAGTATGAAGGAAAATTTGACGGTGTAGCGGTTAGAGGGCCGGTAGCTGTCGGTTCGATCTGCGATACGATCTTCGTGACAGAAAAAGCCGTTAGCGTCGAAGATATTAATCAAATATTCCGCGAAGAAGCCGAAAGCGATAAATATAGAGGCATTTTAGGGGTATCTGAAGATCCTTTGGTATCTTCGGATATCATTCGAGACTCGAGAGCTTCGATCGTCGATTTAAATATGACTCAGGTGGTAGATGGCGACTTGGTAAAGGTTATGAGTTGGTACGACAATGAGTGGGGTTATGCGGCTCAAATGGTTAAAGTTGCTCAAAGTCTTGCCAATGTAGGAAAAGAAGCTAAACAAGCAGTGCAAGTCTAGGGGAATAGGGGATCTCTCAGCGATCGAGCATAATCGTCCCCTTCTTGTCTGAATATGAACGATAGCGTATTTTTCAATAATTACAGCGAAGCCGCACTTACATCATTAGGGTTCTTTTGGAAAGCATTATGGGCGTTTATGCTCGGATATATTGTCAGTAGTGGGATACAGGTTTTTGTCACCCGCGAACGAATGCAGCAGACGATGGGAAAAGCAGGTAAAAAAAGTATTGCTCTGGGTACTTTTTTCGGCTTTATCTCTAGTTCTTGTAGTTTTGCCGCTTTATCTACCACCAAATCGTTATTTAAAAAAGGTGCGGGGTTCGTACCTTCTTTAGCTTTTTTATTAGCTTCAACTAACTTGGTAATCGAACTGGGCTTTATTATTGCCATATTTTTAGGCTGGCAATTTGTCGTCGGGGAATATCTCGGTGGTTTGCTGCTGATTATTTTTACTTGGCAAATAGTACGCTTTACTCGTCCTCAAAAGTTAATTATAAAAGCCAGAAGACGATTAAACGATCGAGAAAGAGAAGATAAAGGCGATCGCGATGTACCCAATTGGCAAGACAAAATTACTAGCAAAAAAGGATGGCAACAAGTAGCTAAAAAATACTTTATGGAATGGGGTATGGTTTGGAAAGATGTGACCTTTGGTTTTACCATTGCTGGAATCATTGCTGCATTCGTACCCCGTTCTTTTTTCCAAGCTTTATTTTTGGGTGTTGGTTCGGAAAATCCTGGCTTTTTTGCAATATTAGAAAATACCATTATCGGGCCATTAGCAGCGTTTTTTACTTTTATCGGTTCTATGGGTAATATTCCCCTCGCAGCAATTTTGTTTAATAATGGGGTTAGCTTTGCGGGAGTAATGGCATTTATCTTTAGCGATTTAGTGGTTTTTCCAGTTGTTCGCGTCAATGCCAAATATTATGGCTGGAAAATTGCTTTATATATTGTAGGTGTATTTTTCGCTGCTTTAGTAGCAACAGCAATTGTGATGCACTACGGTTTTGGCATATTTGGTTTACTACCAAAGAGTGCAGCAGATATTAGTCCTCAGTCAACCGAACGTTTCGCGATCGACTATACTTTTTGGCTCAATCTTGTTTTTCTGGCAGTTACGGGAGTTTTTATTTGGTTGCGTTTTGACAGTAGTAAACAGCAAAAAAGTTCGCATCAAAAAAATCAAGGAAAACACAAGCATAAAGGAGGACATCATCACGATGGTAAACAAGGATTGACAGAAAATATCCTATTTTGGCTAGCTATTTTGTCTTATATTTGGCTGGCTGGTGGTGTCATAGTCGCCTTTTTTATTAACAGTTAATAAACTTCGCGCGCTGTTATGAAATGAGACAATATTTTTCAAATATCTAACAAAAAAACAGAACAAAATTATGAATCAAAATAATAAATATATTCGCTGGTACGCAGATCTTTGTAAAGATGATGTAGCTATAGTTGGGGGTAAAAATGCCTCTTTGGGGGAAATGATTAGTAATCTCCAAGAAAAAGGCGTAAGAGTACCTAACGGTTTTGCTACTACTGCCGATGCTTATTGGGAATTTATTAAAGCTAACGACCTCAAAGAAAAAATTAGAAGGTATCTCGACGATTTAGAAGAGGGAAAAGCTTTAGAAAAAGTTGGAAAATCGATTCGCAGATTATTTTTAAATGCTCCCTTTCCAGAAAATATAGAGCAAGAAATTCGTCAAGCTTATCGGCAATTATCTCAAGAATATCAATCTGAAGAAACAGATGTAGCCGTAAGAAGTAGTGCGACAGCCGAAGATTTGCCCGAGGCTAGTTTTGCCGGACAGCAAGAATCATATTTAAATATATCGGGAGAAGAAGAATTATTAGAAGCTTGTCGCAATTGTTATGCTTCTTTATTTACCAACCGCGCCATTAGTTATAGAAAAGAAAAGGGTTTTGATGACCTTCAAGTTGCTCTTTCGGTTGGAGTTCAAAAAATGGTGCGATCGGATCGCGCTGGTGCTGGGGTAATGTTTACTATAGATACTGAAACAGGTTTCCCCGACGTGGCTGTTATTACTGCTGCTTGGGGTTTGGGAGAAAATATCGTTCAAGGAAAAGTAAACCCCGACCAATATACGGTATATAAACCTCTATTAGAAAAGAAACAATTTAGCCCGATCGTTGAAAAAAATAAAGGTTCTAAAGAGCAAAAGTTAGTTTACACTTCAGAAGGATCTCAAAGTACCGAAAATGTCAAAACTTCCCAAAAAGAGCGTTTATCTTTTGTTTTAGAAGATCCCGAAATAATCCAATTAGCTCGCTGGGCAGTAACGATCGAATCCCATTACAATAAACCGATGGATATAGAATGGGCCAAAGACGGGGAAACAGAAGAATTATTTATCGTTCAAGCACGTCCAGAAACAGTACAATCTCAAAAAACTAGCTCCTCTTTTGAGACTTATAAACTCGAAGAAAAAGGAGAAGAAATAGCCGCAGGTTTGAGTATTGGCGAAGCGATCGCCTCGGGTAAAGTTTGCCGGATCGAAAGTCCAGACGAGATCGATCGCGTCGCAGAAAACAGTATTCTAGTCACCGAAATGACCGATCCCGACTGGGGGCCGATCATGAAACAAGTAGCTGGAATAGTTACCGACTATGGTGGGAGAACTTGTCACGCAGCTATTGTCAGCCGAGAATTAGGCATTCCGGCAATTGTGGGGACTGGCGATGCTACTAGAGTGTTAAAAAACGGTCAGGAAGTAACTATATCTTGCGCTGAAGGCGATCGCGGCATAATTTACCGAGATCTTCTCGAATATAGCACCGAAGAGGTCAATTTAGAAGACGTGCCGGAAACCAAAACCCAAATTATGATGAATATTGCCTCTCCTGCTGCTGCTTTTCGCTGGTGGCGACTTCCAGCCGAGGGAATTGGTTTGGCTAGAATGGAATTTATTGTCAATAACATTATCAAAATTCATCCGATGGCACTGGTAAATTACGAAAACCTCGAAGATAAAGAAGCTTGGCAGCAAATTAGAGATTTAACTCGAGTTTATTCCGACAAAACAGCCTATTTTGTCGATAATTTAGCCTTCGGTATCGCTAAAATTGCCGCTTCTCAATATCCCCATCCCGTAATTTTACGCACCAGCGATTTTAAAACCAACGAATATGCTAATTTAATCGGCGGGAAACAATTTGAACCCGAAGAAGAAAATCCCATGCTCGGTTTTCGCGGTGCTTCCCGTTACTACAGCGATCGCTATCGAGAAGGTTTTGCCCTCGAATGTCTTGCAATTAAACGAGTTCGAGAAGAAATGGGTTTCGATAACCTTATTGTGATGATTCCTTTCTGTCGCACTACTACTGAAGCCGATCGAGTCTTAGAAGTATTGGCAGAAAATGGCTTAAAACGCGGCGAGTCTGAAGTAGAAGGTAATAAGCCTCTACAAGTTTATATGATGTGCGAATTGCCCGCTAACGTGCTGCTAGCGCGACAGTTTGCCAATCGTTTCGATGGCTTTTCGATCGGATCTAACGATCTGACTCAATTAATCTTGGGAGTAGAAAGAGATTCGGCCGAATTAGCCGATTTATTTGACGAAACCAACGAAGCAGTTACAAAAGCGATTTCAATGGCGATCGAAGCCGCTCACGAAGCTGGCTGTAAAGTGGGTATTTGCGGTCAAGCACCCAGCGACTATCCCGATTTTGCCGAGTTTTTAGTTAATGCCGGAATCGATTCTATTTCTCTCAACCCCGATAGTGTAGTTCAAATTAAGCACCAACTCGCCGAAAAATAACCAGTTATGCTTCGGTACTTATTAGTTAATATTTAAAAAATATGAAGCAATCTTGACGGTTGCTTCGTTTTTATTACTAATATATGAGATAATTTTTCCAGAAATTTAGAAATAATTCCTTAAATTTAAATATGGTAGAAAAATGGTGGCAAACTGGAGTTATTTACCAAATATATCCTTTGACCTTTGCAGATGGTAATGGCGATGGTATCGGGGATCTACAAGGAATTATTAAAAAACTAGACTATCTCAATGACGGCCGCGACAATGAAAAATCTTTAGGAATTGACGCTATTTGGCTGTCTCCAATTAATCGATCGCCAATGGTTGATAACGGTTACGATATTAGTGATTATTACGATATTAACGAAACTTTCGGCACTTTAGAAGATTTTGAAATTCTCCTCGCAGAATCTCACCGACGCGGGATTAAAGTAATTCTGGATTTAGTTATCAATCATACTTCCAATTGTCATAGTTGGTTTGTCGAATCTTCTGCAAGTAAAAATAATTCTAAAAGTGATTGGTATCATTGGCAAGACCCCGCACCAGATGGGGGAGTCCCTAATAACTGGTTATCTTATTTTGGGGGAACTGGTTGGACTTTCAACGAAGCTAGAAAACAATATTATTATCATACTTTCAATGAAAATCAACCGGATTTAAATTGGGGCAATAAAGAACTTAAAGCAGCTATTTATCAGATGATTCGGTTTTGGCTCGATAAAGGAGTAGATGGTTTTCGCTTGGATGCTTCGAGCGTTTATAGTAAAGATAAATATTATCGAGACAATCCCTTAAAATTTGGTGCTAGCGATCGCAACAATTATTACAATCAGCACCATTTATACGATAAAAATCTACCAGAAAATCATCAAATAATTCGCGAAATTAGAAAAATTATCGATGAATATGAAGAGCGAGTTTTAATCGGAGAAACTTTCATAGATAGCACTATTTACGAATCGGCTATTTTTTATGGGGTTAATAATGATGAATTACATTTGCCCTTTACTTTCGAGTTTCCTTTCAGTCCTTGGTATCCCGGTTACCTGCAACAAGAAATTACCAAAAAAGAGCTAATTACACCCCCAGAAGCTTGGCCGAGTTATTTCTTAGACAATCACGATATTCCCAGACATTTATCTCGCTGGGTTGAGTGTAGCTTGTGTACCAATCAATTAGGAATAGCTCGAGCAGCAGCAACTATTTTGTTAACAGTTAGAGGTACTCCCATTCTTTATTACGGTCAAGAAATTGGCATGGTAGATAATCAAGATATTCCCTCAGAAAAGATTCAGGATAAAATAGTACTTAAAAGCGAAACTGAAGATTATCCAGAAACAAGAGATGGGGCCAGAACTCCCATGCAATGGAACGATTCCGATCGCGCTGGATTTAGTTTTGGTAAAGATGTCGAACCTTGGCTTCCGGTACATCAAAATTATCGCGAAGTTAATGTCGATCGACAATTAAAAGATCCCGACTCGATCTTAAACTTTTATCGTCAGTTAATTAATGCCAGAAAAAATAGCGAAGCTTTACGCTTCGGTAAGTGGAAAACTTTAATTCATTATCCTTACGAACACTTGGCTTATCTCAGAGAAACTCAAAGCGAACGAGTTTTAATCCTGATCAATTTTTCTTACGAAAAGGATTTAGAAATAGATGAATATATCCCAAAAGATAATTGGCAAGTATTAGTTTCCGATAGCTTAGAAGTCGGCAAAATTATCGATCTACCCTCACGTTTGCAGCCATTTGAAGTTTCTTTGTTGAGAAAAGAATATTAAGCTCCAAACTTTTGCAACCTACCTGCGTGAGCTAAAGCCAAACCCATTAGATCCGTACCCGATCGAATTCCTAAAGAACCTTGAAGACAAGCAGATTCGTCAAAACTGGCTACATTATCGACTCTAGCATTAGCAGCAGCGATCGCAACCGGAACGGGATGCCAACTATGAGACCCCATCTTCGCTGGTGAAGAGTGATCGGCAGTTACGACTAAAACATCTGGCTCGAGGGCTGTTATTTTTGGTATTAAGCGATCGACTTCTTCAATAAACTTTACTTTAGCAGCGAAATTAGCATCTTCGCCGTAGCTATCGGTTTTTTTGACGTGTATGAAGTAAAAATTATGTTCTGCTCCGTAACATTCCGAAAGGGCTTTAAATCGCTTTTCCATCCCTCCAGGATGAGGTAAAACATCCATCCCCAACAACCGACTAACACCGCGATACATGGGATAATCGGCAATACAAACCCCTTTAAGTTTAAAACGAGATTCTAAACTGGGTAAGGGATGATACTGCTCGAAACCTCTCAATAAAATACCATTAGCAGGTTCTTCGTCTGCTAAAATTTCCGTTATTTTATCGACAATTTTACTAACTATTTCGGCAGTTTCTTCCGAGTCTGAAGAATTAGCCCGAGGTTGTTTTGGTGCTACTCCGGTAGTTTGAGGATCGGTATCGGCTAAATTTCCTCCCGAAGATAGACCCCGCAATACTAAAACTGCTCTATGCTCGCTGACAGTCTCAAAAAAGAATTCGCCATCAAAATTTAAATTGATGCGATCGCGGATTTTTTCACACAAACGTTCGTTCAAATCTGTCTCAATTCTACCCGCACGGCGATCGCTTATTTTTCCATCCGAGTCGATCGTAGCGAAATTAACTCTAGCAGCGATATCATTTTCTTGCAGGTCGAAATCGATACCCAAAGCTGACAAAACACCTCTACCCAGACGATACTTAAGAGGATTGTAGCCGAAAAGTGTTAAATGTCCCGGGCCGCTTCCTGGAGTAATTCCGGGGCCGACAATTTCTAACAACCCGCAACTCGATTTTTTAGCTAATTCGTCTAAATTAAGCGTATTGGCGACTTGTAGTTCCGTTTTTCCCGTTTCAGGGTCGGGCAATCCTCCCACACCATCGAGAACTACATAGATAATTTTACCCCCATTCGGCAAAGCTAATTCTTCCCATATTTCGCTAATATCTCTTAACATATTCTTGCTCGAGTAACTTTCAAGTTTTCCAGGAAACTGTTTTTAATATGAAAGATAAAAACTAGAACAAACAAGTACCGATCGAAGTATTTATTTACCGAGAAACTAAGATATTGAAGAGCTTAACCTCAGAGCAAGAATCATTATTGCGTATTTATCCAGAAAAATGGCGGAAGATAATTCTTTTTACCGAACCAGTCGATCGCCAAAAAGTAACCAAAATAATTAGTAATATTTATTTTTTGATAATCCTTACGATCTATTTATGAATATTAGTTAGGTTTAAGCTTAAAAACAAAAAGTTTACTTTAAAATCCCTTATCCCGTTCCATATATTTCTTCCACAAAGCTGCTGCTTGGCTGCTGCTACCCTTAGTCGGAGAATTATCGTCGTTACCCAACCAAACCCCGGTAACTAAGTTTTGCTGAGGAATATAGCCGATAAACCAAAGATCCACAGCTCGATCGGTAGTTCCTGTTTTACCCCCTTCATTAGCACCGATAAAAGCAGCCCTACCAGTGCCATTTGTGACTACGTCTCGTAACATATCCCTCATAGTTGTAGCGACGCGATCGTCGATTACTCTTTTAGTGGTATTTGGTTCTTCTCCTACCGAATAAATGACGCGACAGGTGGTATAATCTTCAGGATTGGTGCAATCGCTGCTATCTAAAATCCGTTCGATCGCGTGGGGGCGATTCCAAATACCGCGATTGGGAAAAACAGCGTAAGATCCAGTTATTTCTAGAAGGTTAACTTCTTTTTGTCCGATCACCACACCAGGAATTGGTTGAAGTGGAGAATTGATGCCCAAATTTTGAGCTAGTTCGACAATATTTTTCAATCCGGCATCTTTAGCTATTCGCAAAGCGACAACATTTTCTGATAAAGCGAAACCAGCAAACATATCTATATTACCGCTACTGCGCTCGCAAGGTTTGTAACTTACTGCTTGCCATCTCATCGCCAAACAGGAGTAGGTTTGATAGGGAGAAATTCCTTGCATTAAAGCTGCGGTATAAGCAAATATTTTAAAAGTAGATCCTGGTTGTCTTTGGGCTTGAGTAACGCGATTGAACTGACTTTTTTGATAGTCTACACCCCCTACCATAGCTTTAATTGCTCCGGTGCGACTATCGAGAGTAACTATACCACCTTGAGAGAAATTGTAGCGAACACCATCGGCATTGACACTCTCTTTTAAAGACTTTTGTGCTTTTGCTTGTAAAGTGGGATCTAAACCCGTTTCAACGATAAAATTACCTTCTTTAGCTAAATCTTCTCCTAAAAGTTGACGCAGTTCTGTAAATACGTGACTGTAATAATAGGGAGCGACGGTATTAGCAAAAGTTTCTCTAGCTTTGGGGCTGACTTCGATGCGCGATCGCCTGGCCCGATCTGCTTCTGTTTTAGAAATCATCCCCTGAGATAACATCCGATTGATGACGCGATTTCTAAATTTAACTGCGGTCTGATAATCTTGAACTGGGTTATAACTGTTGGGGGCTGGTAAAATTGCTACTAAGCTGGCTGCTTCTGAAAGGGTTAAATCTGCTGCTGATTTTTCAAAATAAAACCTAGCCGCATCTTCAAAACCGTAATTACCGACTCCTAAATATACTCGATTTAAATAAGTTTTTAAAATTTCTTGTTTGGAATAAGTTGCTTCTAATTTTAAAGCGACTGCCATTTCTCGCAGTTTACGATCGATGGTGTTTTCTCTTCCTACTTGGGGGAAAACGCTTCTTGCGACTTGTTGGGTTAGGGTACTAGCACCTTGAGAGATGCGATCGCGTTGTAAATTTATTTTAACAGCCCGCAAAATTCCGATCGGATCTACACCAATATGCCAGTAAAAGCGACTGTCTTCGGAGGCTATAACTGCATTGGGTAAATATGGGGAAAAATCCCTTAAGTTTTCTAATTCTCGATGGCTGCTGCTCGATCGTGGGTTTAAGAGGGTTTGTCTGTCTCCGGCATATACTAAGACGGGGGCGTTAATTGCGTCGGGGATCGGTTTGACAGCTACTCTCGACCATTGTGCGGCGATCGCCAGGGAGAACAATCCCATTATCCCTCCAGTACCGTAAAGTCCGTAACGCAATATTTTTGCTGCTAGTGAGGGTGGATTGTGATATTCTATTTCTACTGAGGTTTCTAATTCTGGAGGCCCTAAAGTTAGGGTATCTCCGTGACGCAAGATCCAAGATTTGAGTCTTTTTTTACCTCTGTATATACCGTTAGTTGAGTTTTCATCGCTGATGACGAAAAATTTCTGCTTTAATTCATTTTCTTCTTTGTTGATGGAAAAATGAATTTTGCTTACTTCTGGATTGCGTACTACGATATCGCAAGATTTGGAACTGCGTCCGGCGATGTATTTTTCTCCTAGTAGGGGATATACTTTTGGTTTTTCTCCATCTCCATCTTTTACCCATAATTCGGGCACTCGAGCGTTTTCTTTGAGGGAGATCGCGGCAAAATTTACTCTGGTATTAATTCTTTCTACCGCTCGAGTTAAGATTTGACTTATTTGGGTTTGCGGTTTTTGGGGACTTTTATTAGTCATTGTTTGATTATTTTTTTAGAATAAATTTTATTTTTTCCGTTCCTAAAGTAGTATTCATAACCAATGCAATAATAATATTTAAGATAGTTGTTTTTGTTTGGCTGGCTGTGGTTATTATTTATATAGAACAGACGCATTATTAACTATTTTTGTTTCTTTTGCCGATTTTGAAAGTTTATTTTAATATAAATTTTCTAAGCCAGCGCGATCGATCTGAGAAATTAGCTGCATCTAGAAACCTTTCGGGTAGATCGAAAAATTTTCCCAGGCTATTTATTTCCCAACATTGAGTGCGATCGCTCGATCCCGTTTCTGTTGAATTCTGAATTTTGAGTTCGTTTAAACTGTAGTGGAATTTTTCAGAAATGGTGTATTGTAGCGATCGCTGTAAGATTCGATCGTCATGAGTATTAATTAAAACAAGAAAACGACCGGAATATTTTTGAGTCGTTATCGATTAACTAACAATCTCGATTTAGCTGCTCGAGCTAGATTACGTAACATCTTAGCTGTAGTTTCAAAATCAACACAAGCATCAGTAATACTTTGTCCGTAAACGAGACGATCTAGATCTTGAGGAATTGGTTGATTTCCTGCCACTAAGTGACTTTCGATCATCAGTCCCATTAAATATTGCGATCCGTTTTCTATTTGTGCGGCAAAATCTTCTAAAACTAGAGTCTGTTTGGTATGGTCTTTATTAGAGTTACCGTGAGAACAATCGACCATCATTCTAGTAGTCAAACCGTGAGAGGCTAATTTATTAGCTGCTTCTGCGACTCGATCGGGATTATAATTAGAGCCGTTACTTCCTCCACGCAAGACTATATGACCGTCAGGATTGCCCGCAGTTGCGACGATACTGGCCAATCCGTGGTGATTGATACCGAGAAAGTGGTGGGGTTTGCTGGCTGCTACTAACGCGTCTATGGCTGGCTTTAAACTGCCGTTGGTGGAATTTTTGAATCCTACTGGCATCGACAAACCGCTAGCCATTTCCCGATGGGTTTGGCTTTCTATGGTACGCGCGCCGATCGCCGTCCAAGAGACTAAATCTGCGATATACTGTGGCGTAATTGGGTCTAATAGTTCTGTGGCTGCAGGTACTCCCAGATTGGCTAAATCGAGCAGTAATTTTCGTGCCAAACGCAATCCTGTATTGATATCGTAGCTATTATCGAGGTGGGGATCGTTAATCAGTCCTTTCCAGCCGATTCGCGTCCGGGGTTTTTCGAAGTACACCCGCATGACAATTTCTAATTCTGAGGCTAATTCTTGTCGTAATGGGGCTAATTTTTCTCCATATTCGCAGGCTGCATTGACATCGTGTATCGAACAAGGCCCTACGACCACTAATAATCTTTTATCTAAATTACGTAATATATTTCTGATCCGATCGCGGGTTAGGGTGACTAATTTGGCTGTTGTTTCGTCGATCGGCAATTGGCTGTGTAGTAATGCTGGATTAATTAAGGGTCTATTTTCAACTATATTTAGGTCGTAGGTTTTATGCATGATTATTCTTCAAATTGCGTCAGGATGAATGGACTATTATCACACTAACGTTTCGATCTCAATTTTATCGCGGAATTTAACTGTATTTTTACTCACGATCGATTTATTACTAAATAAATAAATTTTATTAAGATCTAGGAGATGTTGCATAAAAAAATATCTTTCCTAAAAGAGCGATCGGATTCCTCTTTTAGAAGATGAGATTAATAACTATTTTATTTGTCGCAATCTTGGAAAAATACAATAATTACAAAACTATCCGATCGAACATTGCTGTAATTTTTTAGCCCATTGATAAACTCGATCGACGTATTCAAATGCTTTAAGATCGTAATCATCTTCAGTTAAAGACAGCTTCAATCTTCTTACTTGGGGACTCAACCAGAGAATATTTTGAATTTCTTTTTCGTTGTAATTTGAGGAATTAGTTAGTAAAATCAAAACAATTTTTACGTCTATTTCCCAGTTGTCTATTTCCCAATCGGGATTGTTAACTATATCGGAAGAGTGTAAGGCTAAACTTCTAAGTTTTTGATACATTTCTAAGAAATAATATCGTTGTTGTTCGGAATACTCGTATAAGTTATGATTGGATTTTAATTTTTCTAGAGATTCCAAAGAAGAAATAATTTCCAAGCTTTCTAAATTTAATTCAGTATCGGCAGAGATGGGATTATTTTTATCTTGAATTTTTTTTAGATCGGCGGAATCTTTTTTTAAAATGGTTGGGGATTTTAATGGTTTATTTATTAAAGACAGAATAGTCTTAGGTGATTTTTTATTATTGTTTTTCGGCCATAGAGGTGTATTTAAGATGGAAATGATATTGCTCAGGATTCGATCGCTCATAAAATAACCTCACAAAGAACTAATTATTATTAACTTTTTTCAAAAAAATACTAATTATATTATAAGTAAGCGTTTTAATCCTCAGTAATCGGCTAAATGACTAAAATGAGATAGGTAAAAAAAGTTAAACTTTGAGAATCAAAATATTCTTGAGTAGATTTACTGAATAATAAAATAAAATCGATCGAATTTATGATATCAGTCAAAGAAGCGGAAACAATAATATTAGATCTAGTCCGAGCGATCGAAGAAACGGAAACAGTAAACTTAGAAAATGGATCTGGCCGAGTTTTAGCAACAACTGTCACCAGCAAACTAGATTTTCCTTACTGGGATAATTCGGCGATGGATGGATATGCAGTAAGATATGGAGATGTAGAAAAATATAGCGATCTAGAAATAGTCGAAGAAATACCTGCAGGATACAAACCACAAAAGACTATTTTACCAGGACAAGCGGCACGAATCTTTACTGGTGGAATGATGCCAGAAGGTGCAGATACGATTGTTATTCAAGAAAATACTGAAAAAATCGGCAATAAAGTAAAAATATTATCCTCTCCCCAACCTAAAGAATACGTAAGAAAGCGAGGATCGTTTTATCAAGCAGGTAAACCGATGTTAGAAGGGGGTATTGTTATTACTCCTCCAGATATAGCAGTTTTAGCTACGGCTCAATGTAATAGTCTAACAGTATATCGTCGCCCCAGAGTGGCTATTTTTTCGACTGGAGACGAGTTAATTACCCCAGATGCTACTTTACAACCCGGACAAATTATCGACTCGAATCAATACGCCTTAGCTGCGATTGTAGCTCAAAATGGGGGCATACCCATAAAACTAGGTATCGTACCGGATAATAAAAAGCTGCTCGGGGAAACTATTGCTAAAGCGATACAACAAGCAGATCTGGTACTTTCTACTGGGGGGGTTTCTGTGGGAGAATATGACTATGTTGAGGAAATTTTGGCGGAGTTGGGAGCTAAAATACAAATTCGCAGCATTGCAGTTAAACCAGGTAAACCGCTAACTGTAGCTAATTTTAGTAATAATTGTCTCTATTTTGGCATTCCTGGCAATCCTGTTTCGGCTTTAGTTAGTTGCTGGCGTTTCGTACTACCAGCTTTAAAGAAGTTATCGGGGGTAAAAAATGGTTGGAAACCTGAATTTACTGTTGCGATCGCGGCACAAAGAATGACAGGAAATAGCAAGCGAGAGTCTTATCTTTGGGGAAAAATAAATATAGTTGATGGTAATTATATATTTGAAGTAGCTGGAGGGAGTAAAAGTTCTGGTAATTTAATTAATTTAGCTCAAACTAATGCTTTAGCTATGATTCCTTTGGGTGTAAAAGAGGTTGCTGCTGGCGATCGAATCATGGTTATGTTAGTAGATCGATCGTGAAGGGACGTACCATGGGTGGAAGGAATAGACAGCTTTCCTTGAATTGATAACTTAT
>CAYWIH010000086.1:0-22650 GCA_964458305.1 uncultured bacterium
TTGTTTGGAACAACTCTTACCTTCAAACTATTATGAAAGTTTCTTAGTTATAGGGATAATTTTTATACAACTATAACGAACTCTCTGATATTGATACTAGGTATCAGAGCCGATTTTTATATTAAAAAATATTTCTGTTAGTTTTGATCGAGTTATTATCAGAAACTACTACGCAATTGCGCCCAGATCTCTTAGCTTGAGATAGAGCGCGATCGGCTGCTATAAATAATATATCGGGGGTATCTTCTGATATCGGTATTGTAGTGGATATACCGAGACTAATAGTTAAATACGGACTGATTTGCGAACCTGCATTCGGAATTTCTAAAGTGACAATTTTTTGCCGGATATCTTCGGCTATTGTCTTCGCACTTGCTTCATCAGTTTCGGGTAAAAGAATTACAAAGACATCTTCTACATATCGAGCTGCCAAACATTCCTTGTCTTCAACTAAATCTTTAACTGTTTTAGCCACTTGGCGCAAACAATCATCTCCAGCCGAATGACCGTAGGTTTGATTGTAAACTTTAAAATAATCTAACTCAAAAACAATTAAAGATAAATTAGTGCTAATTTTTAAAGATTTATCCCATTCTGCTTTTAAATATTCATCAAACAAGCGTTGATTTGCCAGTTGGGTTAATCCATCTAAACTCGATAAAATTTTTAATTTTTTATTCGTTTTCTCTAAATCTTTGCAAAGATTCACTATTAATAAATTCGATAATTCGTGAATTTCTGCTTGCGCGATTAATAATTGATGTACGTCTAATAACCGATATTCTTGAGGGGCTACTTTGACAACAATCGGTTCTCCTAACATTTTTTCTGGCTTTTTTAAGATTTTTTTTGCTGCTTCTACTATTGAAATATGTTTCGAAAAAAGTGAAGCTTTGATATCTAGAATCTGATATACATAATAAATCGACCGTTTTAAAGATAATTCTAAACTATAAGGCCGGCTCATATATTGCCAAAAACTTTTTTGCGAAACAACGCCAATAAATCGATCGTTTTCAATTAAAATAACTCCAGGAATTTCAGGATGATTTTTGAAATTTTTGATTATGTTAGTTACTGATTCGTTAACATCTACGCTGTAATCGTAGAGGGGTAATTCTTCTAGAGTGGAATCTATATTCATTTTTAAATTAAAAGTTTTTTCGAATATTAGTTTTATTAATTAAAATTAAACGTCGCTCGAGTATAGCTTGAGTATAGCTTGTTGTTGCTTACCTATCAACAAAATGCTCCAAGTCGATCGAATTTACTCAGGTTAACAATTATTTTTTCGATCGCCCTAATTAGTTTAAAATCGAAAGGGCAATCGATCGCAAATTGACACAAATAAAATGTCAAAAAAATACCTCTCCCGTATTTATATCACTTTACGCCCTTCTGTATTAGATCCTGCCGGCGTAGCAGTACGATCGGGACTCGAACAATTAGGTTACCAAGAAGTAGAAGAAGTCAGAATTGGTAAATATATCGAACTGACTCTTAGTGCAGAAAACGAAGCAAATGCCAAAGAAAAACTAGATCTGATGTGCGATCGACTCTTGGCAAATCCAGTGATTGAAAATTATTCTTTTGAATTAATAAATGTATGAAATTTGGGATTATTGTTTTTCCAGGTTCGAACTGCGATCGAGATGTCGCGACGATAACTAAAGGTTTGCTCGGTCAACCGACTAGAACGATTTGGCATCAAGACACTAACATAGAAGATCTCGATTTAATTGTTATTCCCGGTGGTTTTAGTTACGGAGACTATCTCCGTTGTGGGGCGATCGCTCGTTTTTCTCCAGCCATAAAAAGCGTCATCGAACACGCTAAGGCCGGAAAATACGTTCTCGGTATTTGTAATGGGTTTCAGATTCTCACCGAAATCGGATTGTTACCTGGGGCGTTAATTCGCAATTCTAATTTACATTTTATTTGCGATCGCGTTTTTCTCAAAGTAGCCAGAAACGATTTAGCTTGGACTTCTCTTTACGCTTCATCCGATATCATTAATTTACCGATCGCTCACGGAGAAGGTCGCTACTACGCCGATCCTGATACGATTAAAGAGTTAGAAGATAAACAAAGAGTTTTGTTTCGCTATTGCAGTCCGCAAGGAGAACCCGATCCTATTTACAATCCCAATGGTTCTATTAATAATATTGCTGGAATTATAAACGAAACAGGTAATATTTTAGGAATGATGCCTCATCCAGAAAGAGCATCAGATCCTAGTTTGGGGCTAACCGACGGATTAAAATTATTTGAAGGGATTTTGTCGTAACCTTTTATTTTTTCGCATTAAAAAACTCGAGTCCTTACATTTAGCTCATAAAATCTGGTATTGATAATACTAATTCTCTTAGCTAGAACTCGAGTTTTAACGATTAAATAGAATAGCTCGCTTAAATAACCTAGTCGTCCATTTCTTTTAAAGTAGCCACCGTAGAAGGAGACATCCTGCTTAAATATCGGAAAATCCAATATTTAAACATCGTATCCATAAATACCGGAATAGTGGCGATGAACAAAGAAATTAAGGTCTTATTCGCAGGTACTCCCAAGTGCTCTGCCATCACTTCCATGATTACATCCCATCCGTGAGGAGAGTGGAAACCCACAAACACATCAGTACTGAAGATGATTATAAATGCTTTGGCACTATCGCTCAAACCATAGACTAAAGTGTCTATGAAAGATTTAAGGATAACCACCTGTCTCTTACTCACCAATAAAACTACCGCAAAAGCTATTACGGCACATAAATCGGCAAAGACATTACTTAAAGCACTAATACTCTCTTCTTGGAACTCTTCGGCAAGTTCGTCAGCTTTTTCTTTTACTTTTTCTTCGATCTGTTCGTCAGTCCATCTTAAATCGGGACTGATCATATTTTCAAATTTAAGTTCCGCTTCGTACCCTTCTAATTCTTCTAGGGCTTTTTCCTTCATTTCATAGTGAAGGAAAACTTTTTTCTCTGCTTCTTGCTGACCTTCCCAAATACTACTCACTAATGGTTGAATTAGTACCATTTTGCTGATGTAATGAACCGCAATAGGAACGATTATTAGCAAAGCTATAAATCTAACTGCAGTTTGAGTTTTCGCCCTCGAGCGACGAAATTCCCTGAGTACCTCTTGTTCTGCGTTTGGGTCTAAGTCTTTTTTGATCTTCTCAAAGGTATTACCGATCGATCTGGGTAAAATACCTGATTTTTGAGAGATAGACTGTTGCTTGCTGCCAACCGAACTTTTTGAAGACAAAGAGATTTGCCCTTTGTTCCCACCAACTCCTCCACCTGCAAGTGGAACTATCGAAGTATTCTTTTTATTGCCGTATTTAGCTAAAATTCCATCTACAAAACGTAGTTTAACTAGCTGGTTAGATGTCAGATTTCCTTGTCCGGCATATTTAGATTTGAACTCGGATAATTTTGTTTGAGCAGTTCCGAGATTTTTCTCGAATTCTGATAGCAAACTGGAGCTTACAGCACCACCATTGCCATCTACTGGAATTTTATTACCATTGAAATACTCGTCTTCAATGTCTTTAATTTTCAATGCTGCCTGATAGGCTTGATCTAGGATTCGGTTTAGTTCCCTATCTGAGTTATTAAACATTCCGCCAAAGAAAGATGTCATGACCAAACAAATGATGAATAGATATCTCTAATGCTCTAATCCAACTTTACCCGATTAATTAGTTTAATTTTTTAACATTTCCTGCAAATTGTCGATCCCTTAAGGATTTTATCTTTTGCTTTGTTTAATTTTTCTACTTATTATTTGAGTTTTGTTTGTAATTACACTTGGTTTTTGTTGGATCGCATTATTAAGTAGATTCTAATTGTGTTACTTTTTCCCACCTTTACCTAAGCTTAAATTTTATAGCCCTACTAAAATTTACTATCTCTAAAAAGATTCCCTTATAACTTGTTGTTAATCTTTTCAATAAAAATTTTTGGTAGAAGCTTTAACAACAAGCTATTGCTTGTCTCTTGCTTTTGGTACGGGCTTGGAAAATTATTCTCCAAATGTAAATTAAGTTAAGCATAAAAAAGTGTCAAACTAGGGACTAAATCTTAAGATTTACATTGATTTTGTAGCGATCGCGACATCTAAATATAAATTGAAATTATTCATCTGGCGACTTGAGGTCAGGCACAAAAATAATGTGGCGATCGTTAAAAAAATACTACCGACAAGAATTATTGCGGTAGTGTAATGGTCAACTGAAATATAAGTGCTGAATTACAACCACAGCAGTATCGTAAAGCTCGAATTAAGGAGAAGCCCCATCATGGCTCGGATGTACTACGACGAAGATGCTAACTTAGACCTAATTGCTGACAAAACCATTGCTATTATCGGCTATGGCTCTCAGGGTCACGCCCACGCCTTAAATCTTAAAGATAGCGGCATGAATGTTATCGTGGGTTTGTATCCAGGTAGTAAATCCGTTAAAAAAGCTGAGGAAGCGGGGTTGACAGTGAAAAAAGTGGCAGATGCTGCTGCTGCTGCCGATGTAATTATGGTTTTGCTGCCGGATGAAGTACAAAAAACAGTTTACCAGCAGGATATAAAACCAGCTCTTAAAGAAAATAAATTACTAGCCTTCGCTCACGGATTTAACATTCATTTCGGTCAAATAGTTCCGCCTCCAGAAGTCGATGTTATTATGGTCGCTCCTAAAGGGCCAGGCCACCTAGTCAGACGTACCTACGAAGGAGGAGAAGGCGTTCCTTGTTTGTTTGCCGTTTATCAAGATGCTTCTGGAGTTGCTCGCGATCGGGCAATGGCTTACGCTAAAGGCATCGGTGGCACTCGTGCCGGAATTTTAGAAACAAGTTTTCGCGAAGAAACTGAAACCGATCTCTTTGGAGAACAAGCCGTACTTTGCGGCGGTTTAACTGCTTTAATTAAAGCGGGATTCGATACTTTAGTCGAAGCAGGATATCAGCCAGAATTAGCCTATTTTGAATGTCTCCACGAAGTAAAATTAATTGTAGATTTAATTGTTGAAGGTGGTTTGGCTAAAATGCGCGATAGCATTTCTAATACTGCCGAATACGGTGATTATACTCGCGGGCCGAGAATTGTTACCGATCGCACTCGTGCTGAAATGAGTCAAATTCTCAAAGAAATTCAATCAGGGAAGTTCGCTCGAGAATTCGTGGTTGAAAATATTTCTGGCAAACCTGGATTTACTGCAATGCGTCGTCAAGAAGCGGAGCATCATATCGAATCGGTAGGTAAAGATTTGCGATCGATGTTTAGTTGGTTAAAAGATAAGTAAGCGCGGCTGAGAAGAAAGATCGACAAGTCGGAATTGAGAAGCAAGTTTTTAATATTGGCTTCTTATTCCTTCTTACCTGAAGTTATCTTTAGTCTGCCTTGAGTCAAAGAGGTTTATTTCTCAAACCTCTGGCTTTGTAATTAAATGCCAATTTTTAAAAATTTACCTTCGAAAAACTTGCTAATTCCGACTTTATTTTAAAATTAAATTAATATTTCTCTTCTAATTTGTCGATTACCTTTTCTGTTCTCTCGTTAGCATTGATGGGTTCTTTATCTGGAAACAATCCCATTAAGAATTGATTCACACTACTTCTCGTATTGCTACTTACATTGCTTAAGGGTTCGGGTAAAAAGTTATCCCCCATACCAACAAATAATAATCCCACAAATAAGCAAGACATTAAAAGGTTACTTTTTAGGTTCATAAGTACCTCCATTTACACTTGACTTAGTTTAGTAATTTATTGTATCATTCACAGTTTAATCTAAATTAATTAAAACCGCTTTACTTTTGTAACTTTACTTATAATTGTCTTCGTCGGTCTCAAACGTTTATATTGTCAAGGTTTCAACCTCGATCGTTCTTGAAACTCGATCGAATTCAAAGATTTAAAAAATTCATATTAATTATTAAAATAAATAATTCAAATTAACTTTTTTTAAGATAAGGGTTGCAAAACTTGCGAGAAAAAAAATTGCAAGTTAAAAAACAGGTTTCATAATTTATAATTTCGAGTAAATTTAAAATTTATTATTAAAAATATAACTAGTGTATTTTTTGAGAAAAATATTAGCAAATGGTATCCACCGTTAGTTTAATTTGCGCCCAATCTTACGAAGCGATCGCTTTACGCTCTAAAGTAGAAGAATTATTAGCACCCCTCGGTGGAATTAAAACATTTGTTAAAAAAGGCGACCGAGTGTTACTCAAGCCCAACCTCCTGACCGGATCGAAGCAAGGACTCGAGTGTATAACCCGTCCCGAAATAGTTTACTGCGTCGCTCAACTAGTAAAAGAAGCAGGAGGAAAACCATTTTTAGGGGACTCACCTGCTTTCGGTACGGCCCGAGGAGTAGCCAAAAGTAACGGTTATTTGCCCTTAATCGAACAATTAGAATTGCCAGTAATTGAATTTACAGCAAAAAGTTATTCAATAGACAGCAATAATTTCGATCGTCTGCGACTGTCTAAAGAAGCAATGGAAGCCGACGTAGTTATTAACCTGCCAAAAATAAAATCCCACGTTCAATTGACCATGACAATGGGAGTAAAAAACTTATTTGGTTGCGTCCCTGGAAAAATGAAAGCTTGGTGGCATTTAGAAGCAGGAAAAAACGTCGATCGCTTCGCCGATATGTTAGTTCAAACCGCACTGGCGATCCAACCAGATTTAACCATTATCGACGGAATTATCGCTCACGAGGGAAACGGCCCTAGCGGAGGACAACCTCGCTTTGCAGGCATTTTAGGGGCATCTGAGGACGTTTTTGCCCTCGATCGAGCTATATTAGAAATCTTGCAAGTCAATCCAGAAATTGTGCCGACCATTATGGCTCAATCGCGATCGGGACAAACCTGGCAATTATCTCAAATCGATTTTCCCCTACTTTCCCCATCCCAATTACAAATTATGAATTGGAAATTACCAGATAAGCTAGTGGCGATCGATTTTGGGTTGCCTCGAGTTTTGCGTTCTACCTTCAAACACCTTTACATTCGATTCATCCAAGAACCATTAAATACCTATGTTACTAAGAGCTGAAACAGTTAGAGCGATCTAAGCGGTCTCATAAATTAGGAAAAAAAAGCTTAAGCAGTCACATTAGCTACATAAGCTGCCATCTTAACCTTCTAATCTATTAATACCCTCCGATTGCTTATTCAGACCGCCCTCAGCTCAGTGGCGGTTTTTTGTTGTGAATAGTAATAATAAATTCGGTAAAATAGGAAGTGAAAGGTAATAGTGAAAGTTTTTTACTCCTTTTCTAGCAACTTAGCAAATTAAGATTTTATCATTTTTATGCAATCTATAGGTCCGTCAGGCAGTACTTCTGAACCTTCCCAACAGAGGTGGGGACAGTTAGCAGGAACAGCGATCGCACTCTTAACTCTGACTTTACCATTGTCTATAATTGCTTATTACTCTTCAGAAAGCAATATTGATTATTTAAATCGGACAATATCCACATTGCCCCAAAATAAAAACTAATGTTAAAAAAAATCCCAAACTAAGTTACTAAATTCAGCCAATTCGATCTATTCAGTCCCGACCCCGTGTAGAATGCTTGAGGTCGGTAGTAGTAGGAAAAAACTTTTAATGATTTATATTCAAAAAGTCATCGATAACCTACTGCTATCTTGACATATCGTTTTTTCATTTGGAGATAGACAAAAGTGGATTTGTCCCGCATTGTGGCTCAACCAAAACCAGGAATAATCAACGTACTGATTGAAATTCCTGCAGGAAGCAAAAATAAATACGAATTCGATAGTGCGACTCGTTGGCTATAAATCAATTAATTTGAAGGACTAGCCGCAAGGATAAGATCTCCTTGACAACTTAATTGGTTTGTTGGTGAGTTTGAGTAAGTTTATTTTAACAAAGCAAGTAGTAATTACCGAACAAGTCCAACCCTCCAGGTGCGGGAGTGACAGCATTCCCCCGGGTTCGAGAATAGCCATCAACGCCCGAAGCGGGGAAAACCCAGAAAATACTCCTAGCCTTATTGGGGTTTTTCTGCTAGCAACTGGTCATGGGTAGCCTGGCGCGAACTTTCGTCAAACCGTCGCGATCGTATAGCTGCGAAAAGGCTGAAACGCAGAAAGGACAATAAAAATATACAGGTTATCGACTGTATGTCAAAAACAAAATATAAAACTTAATTGCTTTGCACCTAAGAATGTCCCGACGGAAAGAAAGACCCTAAAACCAGCAACCAAAGCCAATTAGGAACGAAGTAACCTCATGTTTGCTCTCGAGAAAAGACTCTTCGAGTAGGTGCTAACCGGATGCAACCTAGCAGGTGGGATTGAGTCAGAAGCTAAAGCCTCGCTGTAATGGTGAGGATAAGAGGTAAATTATTTCCTCAATGCAGACAGACTCACGGCAACAAACAACTAATTTAAAAAGACAATAAATATGCCCGAATTTAGACTAAAAAGGGATAAAAGACCGATTTAGCATCAAGTCTCAAAGTTGTTTTTAAGCTAATAAACAGTAGTTGCCGAGGAGCGGTATGAGGTGAAAATCTCACGTACCGTTTTGAAGACGAGTTGAAAAGGCGACTTTTCGGCTTAGTTTAACAAGATCTTAACGCTTTCGCTCTCGATCGAGTATTGTACTCCTCAGTACAGTACCCCTACGATTATGGTTTTGTTCCCAATGTGCGACTCGTTGGCTAGAAATCAAATTAATTGAAGGATTAGCCGCAAGGATAATAACATCTCCTTAACAACTTAACTAACTTGATGGTGAGTTTGGTATTCTCGAACCACTACAGATGTAAATTTGCAGCAATAAGTTCGATCGATACCTCATTTTGATTTTTCAAAGAAAATCGAAGACAAACAAGTCCATCCCTTGAGGTGCGCCGAGTGAAAGTAACCCCGCAGGTAGCGAATGGTTATCAAAACCTGAAGCCGGGCTAGCAACTGACTATGAATAACGAACAGCGAACCTATTTAACCATCAAAACAAAACAAAATAATCGCTCATCTCGAGCGCGGGTAAAGTTGATATTGGGTCGACTCGATCGCACCCCCGTTAGAATTGGTGGATAATAGGATTCTAAAGTCAGAAACCAAAGTAAGTTAGGAACGAGTTAATTTCTAGGATTTGCTCTTAAAAGTCCGATCGAGACCTTTAAGCAGTCAACCAAGACGCAATTTCCGAGCGATCGGGCAACCTAGAATTAGGATTGAATTAGTAGCAAATGCCCGCTTTTAGCCACGAGCTAAAAGGTTGCGGATAATTCCCGGGATAAGCTGACAAATTCACGAAAGTATGGAAGATCGGGTCGTTAGAAAGGCTAATTTTATTAAAAGCTTTAAGGCGAATCTATCGAGCTAACAAATCTATCGAAAATTGCTAGTGCTGATGACAACAGCCATACTTTTGAGGAGCCGTGTGAGGTGAAAGTCTCACGCACGGTTTTGAAGACGAGTTATTCCGGTGACGGACTGACTTAGTTTAACAGTGCGATTCGTTTCCTCTAAATAAGCATCATAACTTAGGGATGAGGAGCAAGGTTAGCAAAACACAAGTTACAAATCAAAAAAATTGTGACTTTTAAGTAAAAAAACCTTGACAACTTAACTGCGATGTAGGTGAAGCGAAAATTAGCAATTCCTACCCCCCAAGTGCAGGGGTGAAAGCTCTTCCCCACTCGAAGCGAACGGTCATCAAATCGAGTGAAGCGGGAAGAAACGTCAGCAAAATCTGGCTAGCAAAGCGGAGTAAGAGTAGGAAAACGAACTCCCGATCGAACCGTCGCGATCGAATCTGAAGAGTTTAAAGGCGATCTCCGTTATTGGAGGCGATCGAATGCACTCCCCAAATAACTCCGGCGGAGAGGGAGACTCTAAGCTCGAGCGTAAAATCGAAGTTAGGAACGAAGTAACCCGTGCGATCGCTCTCAATTGAGTAGTTACCAGCGCAAGCGATCGCACCGGAAGGATTGGATCTCAAGCCAATGCTTTGCTGTAATGGCGAAGATAATGGAAAAATACTAAATGTATTTTCTTCCGATGCTGACAGATCCACGACGATCTGGAAAATAGAGGGGCAATCTTAGCAGCAATAAAGCTATCGTAAAATTGACGAGCAACAAGCTGCGACGGGCCCGGCTAAAAAGCTTAATTCGGTACTCGTGACAAGAGCCAGATCGTTGAGGAGCCGTGTGAGGGGAAACTCTCACGCACGGTTTTGAAGCCGAGTCGAGTAGGAGACTGCTCGGCTTAGGGCAACCACTAGCCGACGACGGCGATCCCTTGGATGGAATGGTCATTATCGACCAGCCAACTTTCCCCGGTTGCGTAATTGCAGCACGTCCGATCGGGATGTTAGAAATGATTGACGGCGGCGATCGCGACGAGAAAATTCTTTGCGTTCCTGACAAAGATCCTCGTTACAGCCAAGTTAAATCGCTTCAAGACATTGCCCCCCATAGATTGGAGGAAATAGCCGAATTTTTCAGAAGCTACAAAAATTTAGAAAAAAAAGTTACTGAAATACTAGGCTGGCAAGGTATGGAGCAAGTAACGCCCCTAATTGAAAAATGCATTAAAGCAGCCGGATAGTAAAATAAATCGAGCAGATCGACATAGGTTGGGTTTGCTAAAAATACTTGGCAAACCTAACTATGTATTTATTTTTGCGAAAAAAAATCAGATCTCCTTCAAAAATACCTAGCAATTAAGGGTCAGAGAATGTCAAAATTTAAGCAGGATAGTTAAACCAATAAAACTTTATTCTTATGTTAGTAAAATCTACTACTCGTCACGTTCGGATTTATGCCGCTGAAGTAAACGGTAACGAATTAATACCCAGCGATAATGTTTTAACCCTCGATGTAGATCCCGATAATGAGTTTAATTGGAGCGATGATTCTTTACAACAAGTTTATCGTAAATTTGACGAACTAATCGAAGCGAGCGGGGGTCAAGATTTGAGCGAATACAATCTTCGTCGGATTGGTTCGGATTTAGAACATTTTATCCGTTCTTTATTGCAAAAAGGTCGAATAAGTTATAACCTTGGCAGTCGAGTACTTAACTACAGTATGGGACTACCCCGAGTAGAAAGCCCCACAGATGAAGGCAAATATTAATAGCAGCGAAAAACAAATTTCCGACGAGGTAGACTCACTAGATTTTTGGCATTATAAACCCTGGTGGTGTCAACCTCAATCGATTATCCTAACAGGAATCTTAGTAACGGTCGGAACCGCGATCGTTACTAAAATAGTTTGGATTACTCTGCTAATATTCTTAGTGGTATTGGTATGGTGGACTTACTTCTTAGTTTTAGTGCCAAAAATGATTAAAAATAGTAGTTTGTTAGGGCAGCGATCTTCTTTGGTTGAGAATGCTTCTATTCAAGAACAAGATCGTTCTCAAAACGACTATTAACAGAGAAAATCAAACGCTACAATTTTATAAACGTGTTGGTGAAGTTAAAATTCAGCATCGGCAAAATTGTAATTCTCCAGATTTTGCCACCACCAGCAACCAAATTTTAGTAGATCGCCCCATAGAATCAATATTCATGCAAAATTTAGCGGCAACAATTCAATGCTCCAATCCTCATTGTTTGGCATTTAACAAAATTGAAAGTCAAGCTTGTCAAAGATGCGGTACGCCAATAGTAAAACGTTATTTGCGAGTTTTAGGAGACGAGATTAACAACTATAAACCTGGGGAATTAATTGGCGATCGCTACCTCTTAAAACAAGACAGAATTGTTTTAGATACTAGACCAGCAATAGCACCAGACGTCACAGAAGAAATTCCCGATCGGATTCTGCCTTATCTACAACTTTTTTCCTATCGACTTCACATTCCTCAAGTTTACGGCTTACTTTTAGAAGAAGATGAAGAAAAAGATGATGCTTTAATCTGGCTTCTCGAATATGGCACAGTTCCTACAGATAGCTCGGGTAATGTAAAATCACCCGAGTTACTTACAAAATTAACAGCAGCTTGGCCTCAAGCAACGGATCTGCGTCAGTTAAATTGGTTGTGGCAAATAGCTCGACTTTGGCAGCCTCTTGCGACTAAAAAAGTAGCTTCGAGTTTGCTCGATACTAACTTATTAAGGGTAAACGGCCCGGTAGTTCAGTTATTAGAATTAGTAGATGACGGGGATAAAGAGCTTACTTTAACCCATTTGTGTAAATTATGGTTAGAAATATCGGAGCAAAGTTCCGAGAATATTAAAAAATTTTTAGAAAGTGTTTGCGAACAAGTAGAAACCGAACAAGTTAAAGACTCTGAAGAATTAATAAAAATATTAGATCGAGGTATAGAAAAAGCAGCTAAAGAACAAAAATATACTTATCAAATTTTTACCTTAACTGACTCGGGCCCTTCTCGCAGCCACAATGAAGATGCTTGCTATCCAACTTCTCGAAAACAGACACAAGAAAAAATTGGCAAATCTGTGGCGATCGTTTGCGATGGAATCGGAGGTCATGCTAGTGGAGAAGTAGCTTCTAAATTAGCAATAGATACTATATTAGAGAATTTGCAAAAAACAAATCTCAACCCTCAAGAACATAATTCCATTAAAATTTCCCTCGAGTTAGAAAAGTTTGCTTGCGCTGCTAACGATGCTATCAGCGATCGTAACGACAACGAACAGCGTCAAGAACGTCAACGCATGGGAACTACACTAGCGATGAGTTTAGGGCTGGCTCATCAAATGTATTTAGCCTACGTGGGAGACTCGCGGATTTATTGGATAACGGATACTGGTTGTTATCCTGTCAGCGTAGATGATGATTTAGCTTCTCGCGAAGTTCAATTAGGCTATGCTTTTTATCGAGATGCTTTACAATATCCTAACTCCGGTGCTTTGGTTCAAGCTTTAGGAATGGAGTCTTCTGTTAACCTCCGTCCTAGTGTAGAAAGGGTTATCGTCGACGAAGATTGTGTATTTTTACTCTGTTCTGATGGTTTGAGCGATTACGATCGCGTCGAACAATATTGGCAAAGTAAAATAGCCCCGATCCTTAATGGAGAGATTAGTGTAGCCGAAGCAGGATCTCAATTACTTGAAATTGCTAATAATAAAAACGGTCACGATAACGTTACTATTGCTATAGTTCACTGTCAGGTTGGTGGTGATAATAGTGATAATAACAATAAAGCTGTCTCTTGGTCTTCACTAGGCGCGCCAGGATCGAATTCAATCTCATCCCCCCCTCCAAGCCCAACTAAATCCTCATTTTTTTCCGATATTCGCAAGCCAGCTTTAGCAATACTAACCAGCTCGATTTTACTTTGTGGTTTGGGAATATATTATAATAAGATACCTAATTTTCCGAAAATCATTAAAGATAGGTTTTCTCCGTCTTCGTCGATCGGCCAAGAATCATCTCTAGATTTAAAATCTAGTTTAGAAGTAGGAGATGCGATCGAAGTGGCAGAGGAAACTGGCTTAGATTTTGATGTTGCTATGGAAAATTCACCAGATATCGCAATTAAGAGACTTCCTAAAGGTAGTATTCTCCAGGTAGTAGAGGATCGCAAACAAACTGATGATTCTGCTTCTGAATTAATCTTAAAAGTGTGTTACCTTCCCGAATTAAATCCTAGTTCTGAAGCTCAAAAACTAGCTTCTCTTCAAGAAGGTGAGTTAGGTTCGATAAAAACTGGAGAATTAGCCAAGAAAAACTTCAAAAATGCTAGCGATCCTCATTTACCAGCTAAATGCCATCAAAGTACTTCTATTTCTAATTCTCGTTCAAAATAAAAAGATCGGCTCGATTTTATATTTGAAATTTGAGGATTTTTTCGATGTTCAACGTTTTAACTCTTATTTCAATGGCTAAAATATTAATCTGTACGGCTAAAATTTCTCTCAGCCATACAGACTAATTAAGGATGGTTTATAAACTTGTTTTTATTTTTGATTTGCTCTGGCATCTAGAACTGCTGCCCAAAATAATACAGCGGTTAAAGGAATACTAGCGGCCAAAATAATTCCGGTAGTAGTAAAACCCAGTTCGGGATCGCCATAAGATAGCTCAAAAACAGAACCAACAGCAGCGATCGCAGCAATACAAGAACCCATTAAAAGCACGCCACTTTTGGGTGTCAACACTATTTTTACTCCTTGTCAATTAAATTGTAATTATTATTGACATTTCCACCGCAAGCAGCAGGTGAAATTTTTAAGATACTTTAGATCTTAAAGGATCGGCCAAAAACCCTTCATATATATTCTCATCCCGGAGGATCTGAATTTAATTTGGTTTTAAATGCAGTGTTATGTTTTACTTCTTCTCTAGCAATAATAATTGGTAACTTTGAGAGAAAACCATCTAGATTTAATTGCTAAGGTGGATTCAAACATTTTAGTATAGATCGAAAATATTTACTGAGTATTTTCGGGAGTTCTGTTATTGGGGCGGCTACTAAAATTGAGGAAATAACCGCGCTGGGAATAGCTCAGATCCCCTTTTTAGATCGGGTTGAGGATAATATTTTTTTTAAAGACTCAAGCTGAGCCGATTCAATTTGTTGAACTAAGAAATCGGTTTAACCGCTCCTAAGTCAAAACCTTGTTTGTTTAATTCTTCGGTTAAGACTAAACTATTGTCGACTCTATCGACAAATAATACACCATTAAGGTGATCCATTTCGTGTTGAATGGCACGAGACAACAAGCCAGTTGCTTTAATTTTACGAGGGCGGCCGTTTTCATCCTTAAACGATACTTCGATCGCCTCGGGACGAGTAACTTCAATATAAACCCCAGGAATACTCAGACAACCTTCTTCAGCATTGCAAGTATCGGAACTACTTTTAGTAATTTTGGGGTTAATTAATATTATCGGGGGGTTGGCTGCATTATTGGGATCGCAGTCAATGACAATTAATTGTTTGTTTACTGCTACTTGAGGAGCTGCTAAACCGATACCATCGGCACTATACATAGTTTGCAGCATTTCTCTAACTAGCTGCCTGATATTGTCATCTACTTTAGCAACCCGTTTAGCTCCCTGACGAAGTACGCGATCGCCGAGATAATGAATTTGTAAAGGAGGATTTTTTAACTTTTGTTTTTCTACAGCAACGATAGAAGACATAAAACGGTTTATCAAAAATACCTAAATTTACTTAGTGTTCTTCAATCTTAGCAGTTTTTATGGGAGACTCTATATTTGCCAATCGAGTGCGGTCGAGCGATCGATAGGCTATAACTGGAATGAATTGCCATATTTTCCCCTCTCGGTCCCATGGAGCAATCTCAAGAATTTCCTAATCTCAATCAAAAAATGTGGCAAGAAGAAAATTCTTTGCCGCGAGCAAATACCGAAGAATCGATTTTACTGAGGGTATTAGTTCAAGCTATGGTGATTGTCGGTATTATCGCTACTGATATCGCCGCACAAACTCAAATGAGTCTTTGGGCCATACCTTTAAGTATTTTAGGTGCAATTTTGAGTTGGTATCGCAGGAAAAAGCGCAATGTCAGCTTAAAATTTCTTTTGGCGATCGGAATGTTGACAGTTATGTTTACATTTTTCGGACGTTTAATCGCCAATTTAAACGATACTCGCCTAATTTTAGCGGAATTGTTAATTCAGGTTCAAGTTTTACACAGTTTCGATCTACCTCGTCGCAAAGACTTGGGTTATTCGATGATTATCGGTTTGATTTTAGTAGCGGTTAGCGGTACTATTTCCCAGACTGTAGCTTTTGCACCATTTTTACTAATCTTTATTGCCCTCGCCCTTCCTACTTTAGTATTAGATTATCGTTCTCGTTTATATTTAGAGCCGATCGACAGTTATTTTGCTTGGGGTAAAAAATTCACTAAGGCCAAAAAAAGTTCAAAAAAGCTTAATTTCTCTCCCCTCGCTCCTAAAAGTTTGGCAACTATTTTATTACTTATTTTAGTTTTAGGACTGGCTATTTTTGCTTTAATGCCAAGATTTCCGGGCTATCAAATTCAAACATTTCCTGTCAGCAGTCCGATCGATTTAGATAATAAAAGTTTTGATGCTGAAGATCGCGATATCATCAATCCTGGCTATGTTTCTCGAGGTAACGAAACTGGCGATGGTAACGGTGGTGGTGGGGATACCAGTAAAGCTCCATTGGAAGGTAAAGGAGAAGTAGACGAGACTTTTTATTATGGATTTAATAGTAAAATAAATCAGAATTTACGGGGACAATTAACAGAAAAAGTTGTCATGCGAGTTCGATCGCAAGCTCCCGGATTTTGGCAAGTTTTAGCTTTCGATAACTACACCGGACAAGGTTGGGAAGTTTCTCGTAACGAACAAACTACTAATATAGAAAGATCTAATTTATATTCTCGTTTTTACGTTCCCAATCTTTTTAAAGTTCAAAGAACTAAAAAAGTCGTTCAAAGTTACACGATCGTATCTAATTTACCTAATTTAATTCCTGCTCTTTCTTATCCTCAATTCGCTTATTTTCCTACTCGACAAATAGCGATCGATCCCGAAGGAAGTTTGCGCTCTCCGGTTGGATTGGTAGATGGATTGACTTATACGATTATTTCTCGAGTTCCTTATCGTGACAGAACTTTACTCGGGCAAGCTCCTCAAGAATATCCTGAAAATATTACAAAATACTATCTCCAGATTCCCCCAGAAATTCAAGATAAAGTCAAAAAACAAACCGAAGAACTATTAGCTAGATCGCCAAAACCGCTAACTTCTGCTTATGAAAAAACTCTTTATTTAACCCAATCTCTCAAACAAAATTACACTTTAGAAACCGATTTACCTTTTTTCGAGGAAGATGAAGATTTAGTTGAATCTTTTCTATTTAAATACGAAGGCGGTTATCCCGATCATTTTGCAACAGTTTTGACAGTAATGCTCAGATCGATCGGTATTCCTGCGAGATTAGCAGCAGGTTTTGCCCCAGGTGAATTCAATCCTTTTACTGGGTATTATATTGTTAAAAATACTGATGCTTTTGCTTTAACTCAAGTCTATTTTCCCAACTATGGTTGGTTTGATTTCGATGCGATTCCCGGACACGAAATAATTCCAGTTTCTTTTCAACAAGACCAAACTTTCGGCATTTTATCCGATTTATGGAAGTGGGTAGCTGGCTGGTTGCCAGATCCAATTACAGGTTTTCTTACTACTGTTTGGACTTATGTAATTGGCGGAATATTAGGTTTAATTGCTAAGATTTTTAATTTTGTTTCTAGCGGTTTTTTAGGAGCAATTTCTGGCTTAATTATCTTAACTGTTTTAGGCTTTATTCTTTGGTTGGGATGGCATCAATTTAAAAATCTAAATTACAATCGTCGTCTTGCTAAATTAGATCCGATCGAACGCTTATATTTAAGAATGATAAAATTATTAGGCGATCGCGGTTTCCCCAAACATCCAGCCCAAACTCCTTTAGAATACGCTAAAAATTCTCGCAACCAACACGATAAAATTATTTCTGAAGTAATTAACGATATTTCTAAGGCTTATGTTGCTTGGAAATACGGCAAACAACCTGCCAATATTGAATACTTAAAGCAGGAATATAACGGTTTAATTCGCGGTTTGCGACGAAGAAGCGTTTAAAATATTAAAGCGACGATCCCAACTTACAGCTTTCTGTTGCAGTTTGGGAGCGATCGCTTTTTAATAATTTCTTTAGGTTAGACGAGCGAAATTAGAATAATAAATTCTTTGTTTACCAAGTCTGCGATCGGTTTATGCAGATTTAATATCTTCTTCCAAAGCTTTGGCGATCGCATTTCTCACAAACTCTTGCCAGTTTTCTTTTTCTTTTAATTGCTTTTTCATCGATGCAGAAACTTTAAGCTGGAGATGTTCTCGTAGAGGTTCAGCTCGATCGGTTTGAAACCAATATTTTTTTAGTTCGGGGTTGCCACCTGGACGACCGCTCGATTTTGTTCCTGCCATCTTAGAATTTATTAATCCATTACTATTTCTATCTTAACATCTAGCTTCAAGGCTCTCAATTTTGTATTTTTGTTAACTCTTTGTTGCTTTTTTACAGGTATTCCCCTTAAAATGAAGGAGCAAATCAAAAAGCGATCGCCACGGCGTACCAACCTACGCGATCGCTAATTAAAAAACCTTTCTAAAAAAAGAACCTTTCTAGAAAAAGGACTTATTTCTAAAAAAGGACTAAAAATAATGATAGATCGAGATCTCGAATCACGGCAAGAGCAAGAAAAAATCCAAGCAGACAGTAATGGAAGCCAGCAGCTCGAAAATCTTCAAAACTTGGAAAAAAGAGCGAAAATAAGCCATAAATTCCGCACAGCCCCTCCTCTTTTAAGATTTGTTAATACCGAAACGGTAGCATTTTTATTTAACATTCGAGTAGAACAGATATATGAGATGCTTTAAAAATAAGGAGGTCTTGATTATATATTATTAGTCTTTACTAAGCAGGATTGGTCTGTGAAGACCTCCTTATTTTTTTGCTTTTGTTTTATCGCATCGAATGCTGGCAACACGTGGTTTACGTTCACGGAGAAGGAGTAAGTAGGTTTGTTAGTTATGCGGATTTTCCGCCCGTAATCGAGACACAAAAGCCGGATGAAAAAGAATTTAGCCGTTGGCAGAAACGCTGGCATAAACAATCTAAAACGAAAATTGCGTCCGAGTTTTGGGTTAAGTTTTACACGCAAAAATTTATTGAAGCTAAATCGCAATACGAACTGAGACAGTGGGGGGAATTAATTGCCGTTGTTAAATTTCTCTTTGAAGAGGTAAATATAGAACGTCTGCGAGAAAACTATTCTTATCAAAGATTTTTAAAATTAAAAATTCTTTTGTAATTAAACGGTTTTATAAATTATGGCGATCGCTTTTTAATAATTTATTTAGGTTGGACGATCGAAAGTTTTTTGAAGCAGAGCGATCTCTTGAAAGAATAAAATATAAACTATTGCCGCTCGCACGGGAGTTAATAGTTTTGAAAACTAAGATCGATCGATTTATCAAAACAGCAGCAAGCACTAGCTTAGTCTTAGCCATCTGTGGCTGTTCGGTAACAAATAGTTTTCTTAATAGTGTTTCGTCGAACGATCTAAGCAGATCTCAGAATAATATTAGCGTTGCTACGGGGTGGAAAAAAACTACCTTGGTAGAAGGCTTAGAACATCCCTGGAGCATGGCTTGGCTGCCCGATGGAGCGATTTTAATTACCGAACGACCTGGAAGATTAAGAATAGTTCGTAACGGCGTATTAGACCCCAAACCGATCGAGGGAGTGCCGCAAGTTTTAGCGATCGGTCAAGCTGGTTTGATGGATATTTCCCTACACCCAAATTTTCAAGAAAATCGCTTAATATATCTTACCTATTCCCACGGCAATCCTAGAGCAAATCGCACTCGAGTGGCTAGAGCAGAATTTGACGGCAAAGCTTTACAAAATTTAGAAGTAATTTTTGAAGTATCCCAAGCAAAAAGAGGTACTCAACACTTCGGATCGCGCATCCTTTGGCTACCAGATAATACGATGTTAGTAGCGATCGGCGACGGTGGCAATCCACCAATTCAACTCGATGGCGACTTAATTAGAAAACAGGCTCAAAATCTCAATTCTCGTCTCGGTAAAATTGTTCGTTTAAAGGATGACGGATCGATACCAGAAGATAATCCTTTTACAAGTTCCAATAATGCCGATCGCGCTATTTGGAGTTACGGACATCGCAACATTCAAGGAATTACTCTCGATCGCGCCAATAATAGAATATGGTCTACCGAACATGGTTCTCGAGGTGGTGACGAACTAAATCTTGTCGAAGCGGGTAAAAATTACGGCTGGCCAGTAGCTACCCACAGTAAAGAATATAGCGGTGGCGAAATTTCTCCATTTCGATCGCGTCCGGGAATGGTCGATCCTAAAGTAGTTTGGACACCGGCGATCGCTCCTTCAGGACTGGCTTTTTATACTGGAGAAGTTTTTAAAAATTGGCAAGGAGATCTTTTTGCTGGAGGTTTAGTCAGACAAGGAGTAATTAGGATCGATTTGGACTCCGATGGTAATGTTTTAGGTCAAGAATCTATTTCGATCGGCCAGCGAGTGCGGGATGTCAGACAAGGGCCGGACGGACTTATATATATTTTGACCGATCGCGATAACGCTCAATTAATTCGTCTCGAATCTCAATAAAAACCGATCGATCTTGCGATCGCTTTTTTATACTTCATTTTGTAGTGCAATTTTAGTATAAAATTTTAGTATCGATCGTTGAAAATTATTAAATGAATCAAGATAAATATAATGCTGCTAAAGGCTGTTTGTTGGGTGCTTTGGTAGGAGATGCTGCCGGAGCAACTTTAGAATTTTTACAACACGATCCGACATCAAAAGAAGTAGACTGGGCGATGAGTATGCCAGGAGGTGGCAATTTACAAGTAGCACCGGGACAAATTACCGACGATGGCGAATTAACTTTATGTTTGGCTTTGGCATTAGCTGAAAGTAAGACTTTCGATCTCGAAGCGATCGCGCGTAATTATGCTAAATGGGTAGAATCAAATCCTTTTGATATGGGTTTTACTACTTCAAGTTCTTTAGGTTCTTACAGAAATATTGATGTTAGTAAAGAAGGTTATGCAAGAGTAATGAAGCGATCGGCTTCTAAATACTGTCTCTATTCAAAAGCTAACGGTAGTTTAATGCGAAATACACCTTTAGGCATCTGGGGACATAATTTAGAAGTTTTAGAAATAGCCGATTATGCCAGACAAGATACTTCTCTATCCCATCCCAATCCTAGCTGCGGTTTTGCAGTTGCTTGTTACAGTATTGCAATTGCCAGTTTAATCGAATATCCAGGGAATCGAAATTTAGCTTTTAATAATGCGAGAAATTGGTTAAATTCTCAGGAAAGTTTAGCCAAAGATAGTTACGAATATACTAGCTGGAAACAAATCAGCAGTTGGCTGGATGATGCGGAAAATAAAGTTAATGTTGCTTATTTTCCTCAGATCGGCTTTATTAAAATTGCTTTTACTCACGCTTTCAGACATTTATTATTAGGTTCGGATTATCAAGATGCCATTACAGAAACTTTAGCAGGTGGTGGAGATACCGATACTAATGCTTGTATTATTGGGGGTTTAATTGGTGCAGCAGTAGGAGTCGATCGCATTCCCGAAAATATGCGCGAAGCGGTCTTAAATTGCGATACGACTCTAGGTCAACATCCTCGTCCTGCTTTTCTTCATCCCCGACAGGTCGATCGTTTAATTCCTCAGTTACTCAATTTATAGCTAACTAGATCGCTTAACTATTTTTTCTCCTAAAGACATTTGCTGAAATATTTCTACTGCTATAGATAAGTCAAAGTTCAATATCCTTTATTATTCGTTTGAACTTGCTTATATTAACTTTCATAACAGCAATTTTTTAAATAACGGATTTACTGGATTTCAATGCTATATTTAGATATTCCTACCAAGGGATTACTATGTCTAATTTTCGATAAACCTATTATATTGATAAGTATCCTCTTCTAAAACCAACTTTTTACGTATATTTTTAATTCATACTCAAGATAATTTCAAACGTATTTTATACTTCTTTTTGTAAAGGAAAGTTAAGCTAGGAAAGTTTTTTTGACAAAAAGGCAAAAATATGTATCTTTAAAAATAAATTGTTCGATCCCGTAGGGATCTGAGCTTTGCTCAGCACGAGCTGAGGATAATATTGTACGGTATGATAGTTTAAATTTACTTAATTATAATTTCAGCAATTTGGCTCATTACAGTGATAAAAGGTAAGAATTATATTAAATTTGTAACAAAAAACAATAAGAGGAAAAAATTAATGTCTCACAAAAAAAATGAAGGAGCAGAAGCAGCTACACATGCAGCAGCAGGAGCAGCAGCAGGAGCAGGTTTATCTGCGACAATTGGTGGTATGGGATTAGCTGTAGGAGGAACTGCTGTAGGAATCGGTATGGCCCCAGTTGCTGCTGCTGGAGCTATAGTTGGATTAGCTTTTTACGGATTAAAAAAAGCAACTGAATAAAAGTTATTTTCTTTTAATGTAACTATTTGATACTTAGTAAAGGTAGGATTATTTTCCTGCCTTTCTGCTTATTTTTACCATTAATTGCCAAAAAATATAACAAAATCCAGGGTTTGATTAATGACAAAAGAAACACCTAATATATTTCAAAAAGTTGCTAGAAAGATAGTTAGAGAAGCTATTAATGACTATAATAATTCCCTAAAAAAATCTCAATATAAAAAAAAGAAAAATAAGAAAAAAACTGTTTCTAAAAGTTCTCAATCTAGTAAAACAAAAAGATCTCGTTATATATCAAACTCGAATCGGGTTACAGTCTTAAAAAGAGATAAATTTAGGTGTGTATATTGTGGTCGAAATTCAAAACAAATAGAACTCGAAATCGACCATATAATTCCTTTTTCCCAAGGTGGTAGTAACGAAATCAGTAATTTACAGACTCTTTGTATAGATTGCAATCGAGGTAAAGGATCTCGTATACTATAAATCGCCATTCTTGAAAAGTTAGGAGATTTAATATTGGTAAAAGGCTTAAATCTTGAGGATAATACTTCTGTCTTCTGACATATCTTTCCAAAGAATACAAAAAAAATAGTCCCCACAAAGGAGGACATTAGTATC
>CAYWIH010000087.1:0-22497 GCA_964458305.1 uncultured bacterium
GGATTTTGCACCTATAATTAATCGCGATCGATTAAATACACCAGCATATTCAGTATAAGTTTGGGGCAAATAATTATTGTAGTAGTTGCTCTCAAAGGTGTTAGCCGTACCCAATTGTAAAGCAGCTAGAGTAATTAAAACAAAGGTTACTTGCCAGAAAGTGCGAGATTTTAACCATTTCAAGGGATTAGATTTAGGTTCCATAATAAACAATACTTTTTCTAAAAAATGTAATTAAAAGTTTTATTGAAATTATCTACTTAAATAAGTAATTAAAGCTACGGTCAAAATACTTAAATAGATAGATTCATAAACTATTTAAATATAGGTAATTCTCCTGAAGCAGTAACAAACCTTAAGATTGATTAAATGTTTAACTAAATAATAAATAAACAAACAATCCAATTTTCGATTATAGCGATCGAAGACAAGGATCGATGGCGATCGAGATCGTAATCTTTGTTGGGGTTTTCTTTAAAAAGCTGTCGGTTATTTTGTAGCTAATAATACATTAAAAGAGCAAATATTATTCGTTTTCTTGTTAATTGCAGTCTCGGCTGGTTCGCTATATAATATTTGAAATTTTGTTGTCACAGTTGTAAATTTTAGCCATCTAGCAAGGATTAAAATCAAGCTGGAGCGAAAATAAAATTCGCTTATATTATTTACTTTCTACAAAAAAATGTGATTTTTAAAAAATTTTAACCTCGATTAAATTGTATTTTATTATTTTAAATATCTGGAAATAAATGATTGTTCAACTCCCATTGTTAGGACAAGAAACAACATCGTTAACTACATCGTCGCCATTAGGAGATGAAACTAACTTAAACCAATATACAGCAAATAACAACACTCAAACCTTAAATTTTGAGAGCGGAATAAATGATTTTTCAACCAGCGATCCTATTAACCCTATTAAGCCGCAGCCCGATTTAACAGCCACAGAAACAGATTTATTAACAGGTAATGAAAATGGTAACCTATTAGTTAGCAACGATCCTATTTTAGAAGGAACGGCCCGTAGCGCGGCCAGTTTTATTGATAGCATTGCCACATCAAGTGTAAATAAAAAATACGATTGGAATGCAGCCCGATCGATCGCCGACGATATTGGCATCAAACACTTTCGTAATTTAACCAAAGATCGAAACGGCCCCGGTACGGGAGTCGATCGCTTAATCGGTAATAATTATACCTTCACCGTCAGCGTTGGCGTTAATATTCAAAAACTAGATCCCTCACCCCAAGCAATAACTCAACTTTTAGCAGACATTAAAAACAAACATTTCGATTATCGATCGCGAATAAGTGCTTTAGAAGGGCCTAACGAATACGACTATGTAGATCCAAATTTAGATTCTAATTGGTCAGAAACTTTAAGAGCTTTCGTAAAAGAATTTTACCAGCAAATGCGAGCCGATCCTTGGTTCGATGGTATTCCCTATGTAGGGCCTTCCTTTGCTAGGGATTACAGTATGCAAGAATTAGGGGATATTAGTGCTTATATAGATGCGGGAAACCTTCATCTTTATACTAATCCTCCGACACAAAGCGATCGCTTCAATATTAAATATTCTGGATATGTAAGCGGAAATTTACCCTTATACACCACAGAAATGGGTAACAATACCAAAACAGTCACCGAAGAAATAGAACAAGCCAGACTTTATCCGCGAATGTATTTAGTTAATTTCGATCGCGGTGTGATTCGTTCCCACGCTCATGTTTTAATCGATAGCGACTCTAACAGCAGTAACGGTCAAAAACGCTATGGAATAGTTCGTTCCGATTTTACTTACAAACCGGCCGCAGTAGCAATCAAAAATACGATCGCTTTGTTAAGAGACGATCGCAATCAAAATAATTTAACTGATTTTCGCTTTCTCAATTTTTCGATCGATACCCAAGCGACAGATCTAGAAAATACTTTAATTTATCATGCTGGCAAAGATAAATATTATTTAGCACTGTGGCGAGGAATTTTCAACGATACGGCAATAGATGCAGATCCTTTTCCAGTCACGATCGATTTTGCCAAAAATTTAGCCAACGTAACAGCCTATAAACCGAATGATGGCAACTTCAGTACCATCGTACCGATCGATCGCAATAGAGTAACGGTTAATATTAACGATGAGGTAACCTTTTTAGTTTACAAGAAAATGCGGCGACAACTCCGGTTTCTCCCACTCAATTAACTGCCATAAATAGCGGCCCTACTAGAGTACAATTAACTTGGCAAGACTTATCTAATAACGAAGAAGGCTTTGGTATCGAAAGAAATGATGGTTTGTTTGGTTGGCGATTAATCGGTACTGTCAACGCGAATACAACTAGCTTCGTCGATCGCATTCAACCTACTAGAGATTATCGCTATCGAGTTAGAGCAGTCAACAGTCAAGGACATTCAGGATATACCAATACTATCTCATACACCAGTCCGGGGGCGATAATAATTAACGATCCTCTCGACAATTTTAATTTAATCGAGGCCAGATCTTCCCGAGTCGAGATCGCCACTCCACAGACAACCCCTTTAAAATACGATCGGGATTTAAACTTTGTTAGTTCTTCTAGTGCTACTCCAGAATACTTAATATATCATCAACCGAATTTAAAAGACTTTACGATCGCCAGCTACGCTACTAGGTCAAACTCTGCCAATTTTGAAGTAAACTATTACAGTTCGATGGATGGAATTAATTGGTTGCCGATCGAAGTAAATTTGAATCGCACTCCCACTAATTTAGGACAAAACACCGATGTCATTTTTACAACTCCGACGGAGATTTTGCCCGATTTAACTGCATATCTCAAAATAGAATTTAGCGGAATTATTAACCTTGAAGAAGGAATCGGAAATATCAAATTAATCGCTGCTGCCAACTAAAAAAATAGCAAAATCAAATAAATATAATCATAATTTTACTTTCTTTAAACTCGAGATAGCATTATCATAATTGACAATAAGATAAAGCAAGCCAAAGTATTATTTTTGCCGAAATTAGATGAATCCAGAACAACCATTAGGATCGGTCATACAAGGTTCGTTAAGCGAGGGATTAGAAATTAGATTGTATCCAGACATATCTGTAGAAGATATGCGGGTAGGTAAATTTTTAGTAGTCCAAGGGGTGCGATCGCGCTTTTTTTGCCTGCTTACCGATGTAAGTTTAGGCACTTCCAACTCGAGAATCATGTCCGATCCGCCCAGCATTCAAGATAGTTTTTTACGAGAAGTATTGGCAGGAAGCAGTACTTACGGAACGTTAAAACTGTCACCGATGTTAATGTTTACTCCATCTTTAGCAGCAGAAGAGAAAACTATTTGGACACCAGAAGAACAAGAAAGTGCGATCGATACTTTAGCAGCTTTTGACATTCAAACTAGCGGCGAATTAGAATTACTTCCAGTTAAAACTATTCCCTCTCATTTTTCTCAAGTTTATGAAGCCAGCGTCAGAGATTTTCGCAGCGTATTCGGTTGGGAAGACGATCCTCACAAAAAAAACTTTTCGATCGGTCAACCTTTGGATATGGAAGTACCAGTCTGTATCGATTTAAATCGTTTCGTCGAACGCAGTAACGGTATTTTTGGTAAATCGGGGACGGGAAAATCTTTTTTAACTCGTTTGTTGATCTCTGGAGTGATTCGCAAACAAGCAGCAGTTAATTTAATGTTCGATATGCACTCCGAATACGGTTGGGAAGCAGTTAGCGAAGGGAAGCAATTTAGCACCGTCAAGGGTCTAAAACAACTTTTTCCCGGACAAGTAGAGATTTATACCTTAGACCCCGAGTCTACCAAAAGAAGGGGCGTAAATAACGCTCAGGAGCTATTTTTAAGTTACGACCAAATCCAGATCGAAGATCTCAGACTGGTATCGAAAGATCTCGGACTTTCTGAAGCTAGTATCGACAATGCCAATATATTACAAAACGAATTTGGCAGATCTTGGATCGTTCGCTTGCTAGATATGACCAACGAAGATATCACCCTCTTTTGTGAAGAAAAACAAGGTCATAAAGGTTCTATCTCAGCATTACAAAGAAAATTAATGCGTTTGGATAGTCTCAAATATATTCGATCGGCCTGTCCTCACAATTATATCGATCGCATTTTAGAATCCCTCGATGCTGGTAGAAATGTTGTCATCGAATTCGGATCGCAATCGAATATGCTTTCTTATATGTTGGCAACTAATATGATTACTCGCCGCATTCACGCCAGATATGTCAAGAAAGCCGAACATTTTTTACAAACCAAAAACCCCCTCGACAAACCCCGTCAGTTAGTTATTACCATCGAAGAAGCACACCGTTTTCTCGATTCTTCAGTAGTCAATCAAACTATTTTCGGTACGATCGCCAGAGAAATGCGTAAATATTTCGTTACTTTATTAGTAGTCGATCAGCGTCCTTCCGGTATCGATAACGAAGTTATGTCCCAAGTCGGGACGAGAATTACTTGTTTGTTAAACGACGATAAAGATATCGATGCTATTTTTACTGGTGTTTCTGGTGGTGGCGGACTGCGGAGCGTTTTGGCAAAATTAGATTCCAAACAACAAGCTTTAATTCTCGGTCATGCCGTTCCCATGCCCGTAGTAGTTCGCACTCGTGCCTACGATAGTCAATTTTACACCGAAATTGGCGATCCTGATTGGGCAAATAAATCCGATGCAGAACTTCATGCTGCTGCTGAAGCGGCTAAAGCAGATTTAGGATTTTAATTAAATTCTAGGAATAGGAAACACCTATTTCCTGAAAATTTATTTTAGGATTTACTTTGATATTTATAAATTTCAGTATGTATTGGATCGATTAAAAGTAATTTATCGTTAATTACAAGTTGGTTTGAATGCAATTAAATTATTTTTTAATAGAAAAAATTTGTAAACTTTTTCTAAAAAAAATGGTATATTTTTTTATTAAAATAGATTTAATTTCAATTTAAGTAAAAATATCGTTGTCCGTTTTTTACAAAAAATTAAACAACAGCAAATACTGCGATAAAATAAAAATAAAAATCTGCCGGAGTCTTTTAAAATGGAGTCTGTCGAACAACAAAAACTATTGTTAAAAATAGTTATCGGTGCGGCTTGGATCGATCGCCATCTCGCACCAGAAGAAATCGAATATTTAGAAAAACTTTTAGCACAATATCACCTTCATCTCAATTCTGAACTACAAAAGCTTTTAAAACAACCCATAACCCCCCAACAAACCGAAAACTGGATCGTCGAATATCTCGAAGATACCACCCAAGAAGAAAGAATGCGACTCTTAAGCGCGATCGCCAATATGTGTATGGCCGATGAGAAAGTTTCTGAAATCGAACATCAATTACTCGATGAATATTACGAACTGATGGCCAGAATTCCACCCCATCCAGAGCATACACCAACTTTAGTCGAAACAGTCAGCCGCTTCGTCAAAAAAATGATTAATTCGGTGCGAACTTAACCAATTTATTCTTCTGATTTTACCAATTCTAATAATTCTAAAAGTTTTAAACGAACTGATTCGTGGGTATATTCATCCTCTGGATGGGGAGGTTCTCCTGGTTGTTGAAAATAAGGACGTTCGTCAAAAATTCGACCCCATTCGAGATCTACCTCTTTGACAAATTCATAAAATATAGTTTGATTGTCAATTAGGGTACGAATAATTTTATTTAAAGCTATTAAAGGCGAGTCGAGATGTTGGCTTACCCTTAAATCATTTTTCACGTGTTTATATAAAACTGCTTGTAAAGCTCCTGAAGTATCGACTAAATTACGATCGATAAAGTTATTAATTTCTGTAGTTGTTTGTACTAGTTTGGGAACGGGGGACTCTCCCTTTAAAAAAGAACCACCTTCTTTTGCGATTAGATCGGCAAGGGAAAATTGCCGACCTAACATTATTTCTTCTCGGATGTCGAGATAACGATCCTCATTTCGATCGTCTTTATCGTCCTGATTAAATTTCATCGCGATCGCCCCGTGATTAATTGAAACTCAGCTTGGAAGTATTATATCTAAGAGTTACTCGATCTGAACTCTTAGCCCCGAAAACATTAAGTATCGATTAATCGCGATTTAAAATCCGCTAAAAGTTTACAGAAAAATGTCTTGAAGGCAACAATAAACTCTACTTAAGAAATTGTTAAATCAGTAAAATAATAACGTTCGAGGGAAAAAACTGCTATGTATTTTACAACTCGCACATATTTCAACTTATTTTAACTTAAGGAGATCGATCGTGAAAAAATCTTTGAGTAGAAATCAATTTAATCATCTCGAGCCAATATTTATTAGCGATCGGGCCAAAATTGAAATAATATCAGCCCGAGAGATTAACGAACAATGTTGGCGAACTTATTACCAAGATTTAGCAACCGCAGCTCTCAAACTTCGTTTTTTGAAAAAATAGAGCCTAATTGAAACTATGGCTAAATTTGCCCTACCCTTTAAATCCTGTTTGGAATTATCCCTCAATAATCAAACGGTGATTGCTTGGTTGTACTGGTCGAGCGTTGTTAGGAAATATTTGGGCAAATTTGTCTAACTGTTGTTTCGATGCTTTTATTGCTTCTTCAAACACGATCCAACGCACGATCTGAGAACAAGGAGGAGTAGTTAAAGAGCCATTATAACGATAAGCTAATTTTTGAGCGGGTAAAAATTGCATCGGATTAATATGCCCGATAATTGCGTGTTCTTTGCTTTTATGTTCGGGTAAATCTTTCCAAATTGTATTCAATATTTGGTTCTCTTCTCCTTCTTCAAAGAAAACACCTAATACTGTTAATTCTCCGTCTTCTTTACAGCGATGCACCAAATGAGCTTCCATAGGATAATGCTTACCATATACTACGTGTTCGCTAGGATGATGGAAGTGAAACTGAAGCAAATCGAAGTTTTTACCTGCTACTTTAAGATGATTGTCTGGATCTGGATTGACTTGAATTGTATGGCCGTTATTAACTATTTTGAGAACGCTTAAATGGTAGTTAAAATCTAAATCGTGTAAATTATTAGCGTGAAGCGTCCCTTCATGTTCTAAATTAATTGGTGATTGTTGAGTTCCGTTTTCACAAACCCGAAAATCTGGAGATAATTGCCCCCAACTTTCCGGCCCGAATCGATCGTAATTCCATTCACCAAGTCCGTCTTTATCGTTAGCTATTGCGGCTTTTAAAGATGGAAATCCTAAGCTAAATGCCGCTCCCGCACCAGCTAAACTCATGTATTGCAAAAACTTTCTTCTTTGTAGCATGGTTCTATTTCCTTCAATTGTGTCTTGGTTATTTACTAAGTGTTTTACCGGAGTTGTTACTATTAAATAGTGCTGTTAAAGTGTAGTTATGGTTACTTAAAAAGGATGTAATTTTTTTGTTTGTCCGGTGTTAGTTAAACCTAAATCACTTACGTGTTTTTTTGCTTCGATAGTATATTAACCGTTATTTGAACCTAAGTTTATAGATTTGTTTAAAGTTTGGATTAACTCTCAGTATATTTACTGTGAATCTTTGATTAAGCTTATTAAGTTATCAATTTTTCTGAATCTAGAACAAATTTTTTTAAAAAAATATTCATAAAAAAAACGACTATATGACTACAAATGCAGTTAAATAAATAATCGAAAAGTTGAAAAAGATCGAGATTATTTGGAATAATTAAATACCCAATAAAAAAAAATGGGAAATTATTAAGAAAGAATTTCAATCGAATTGATTTTAAAATTAATTACCCGCACCAAAATAATTTTTCTTGCAACAAGTAACGCCGATCGCTTTAAGATCTCAACAACAAAACTTCTACGTAAGCGATCGGGTCGCTACTATTTTTTGAATACGGAAAACCACTCATTATAACCGCCAGAGAGTTCGGCGATCCGCCTACTCCATTAAGAAAAAACTAAGTCATCATAGTAATAAGCGAACAATGCCTCAACTGTCAAAATCTCTAAATACCTTCTCTCAAAAGACTTTGCCCTATTTTGACTTTAAGAAAATTGGCAAGAAAATGAACTTTTTTAGTTTGTACAAGTCTAAATCTGTAGGTAAGATAAAATAAGCACAACTCATACCGACTTCGGATAAATTGCACCTAAGCCAAAAAAAATGAAAGATTAGAAGAAATTGTCACATAAAAACTTTAACCAAGGATTTAGAGATCGAATTTTTTAGGAGGCACAAAAATTAAAGATGCCCAAACAAACCATAAAAAAAACTAACAACAAACCAGCATTCTCGGCAGACATGGTGCGTACCTATCTTCACGAGATCGGCAAAGTACCTTTATTAAGTCACGAACAAGAAATTGTTTACGGCAAACAGGTACAACAAATGATGGTCTTGCTAGAAGAAAAAGAAAAACTAGCAACCCAGCTCGATCGCGAACCAAACCAACAAGAGTGGGCTGAATACGTAAATAAAAGCGAAACGGCCTTACAAAAAGAGATCGAGCAAGGCAAAAGAGCCAAAAGTAAAATGGTAGAAGCGAATTTGCGCTTAGTAGTAGCGATCGCTAAGAAATACCAAAAGCGTAATCTGGAATTTCTCGATCTAATCCAAGAAGGTACTTTAGGTTTAGAAAGAGGAGTAGAAAAATTCGATCCGACAAAAGGTTATAAGTTTTCTACTTATGCTTACTGGTGGATCAGACAAGCTATAACCAGAGCGATCGCTCAACAAGGTCGCACGATCCGCTTACCGATCCATATTACTGAGAAACTCAATAAAATCAAAAAAATTCAAAGAGAACTTTCGCAAAAATTAGGACGCAGTGCCAGTCCTAAAGAAATTGCTAAGGAGTTGGATTTAGAACCCTCTCAAATTAGAGATTATTTGAGTATTGCTCGTCAACCTATTTCTTTAGATGTAAGAGTAGGTGAAAACCAAGATACCGAACTATCGGATCTCTTAGAAGATGATAGCGTATCTCCCGATAAATATATTACTCAAGAACTGCTCAAACAAGATCTCAATAATATGCTGGCGCAATTAACCGCTCAACAGCGAGAAGTATTATCGTTGCGCTTTGGTTTAAAAGATGGCAAAGAACTATCTTTAGCAAAAATTGGCAAGAAAATGAGCTTATCTCGCGAGCGAGTGCGACAATTAGAACATCAAGCACTCAACCAATTACGCAAAAACCGCGCTTCAGTTCAAGAATATATTATCGCTAGTTAGTTAATCTCTCGACCTTAGTAAACGATCGTTATCCCCACTATCGAGTGAGATGGTGGGGACTTTTATAATATCGAAAAAACTTATTATATCAATAGGGAGTCTTTAAAAATCGAAGTAGGTCTATTAAATTTATCCTCTTTAATGGGAAAGATTAAAAATAGACCTATCTCTAAATATAGGTAGAGAATAATGCTAAAAAACAAAAATGTTCGATTAGATCTGGGATTGCTTTTGCTAGCAGGATTGGCAGCAGCTACCTATTCCTCTCCCAGATTAATTTCCAATTTTAGAAGATCTGCCCCTAAAGAAGATCTGCCCCCCATTTCTCAAATTAAACCGAACCTCGATCGCACCGGGATATCTCAATCTAATTTTGCCGCTAGAACTTATCTTTACGGTCAATCTAATCTACCCGAGCAAATAGGTCAAGAATATTTAGTATTTAAGGTCGAAGGAAATAAAGTAGTCGGCGCGCTCTATTATCCTCAATCGGAGTTTGCTTGTTTTTACGGCAAATTTACCAGCCAACAATTAAATATGAATGTAATCCATCCTTACGATCGCATTATTAGTCCTTACTCGATCGCTTTAAACGATCGGGCTGAAACGCTTGCTTTAGAAGGTTATCAGCAAATTGAAAATATTAGCGACAACGATCGTCGGATTTTAAATATTTGTCTCGAGGATAATCTGATTGCTAAAACTCTATCCCCGGTTGGGCCTTAATATTCTGCTCTTTTAAAGGATGTTTGATTAAAGTCATTTCCGTAACTAAATCGGCAAAATCGATTAATTCTGCTGGCGCGCCCCTTCCGGTCAGGATGACGTGGGAATCTTCTGGTTTTTCTTTTAGTCCGGCGATAATATCCTCTACTTTGAGATAACCTAATTTGAGAGCAATATTGATTTCGTCTAATAAGACTAATTTATAATCTGGGTCGCGGATGAAACTCAATCCTTTTTGCCAAGCTGCTTCGGCTTTTTCAATGTCGCGATCGCGATCTTGAGTATCCCAGGTAAAACCTTCTCCCATGGCATAAAATTCTAATTGCCCTTCCCAACGTTCTAGAACGGCTTTTTCGGCTGGTTCCCACGCTCCTTTGATAAACTGGACGATCGCTACTTTATAGCCGTGACCGAGGGAACGAAGCACCATTCCTAATGCTGCTGTTGTTTTCCCTTTTCCGTTGCCAGTATTGACGATAATTAATCCTTTTTTTTGGGACGCTTTAGCCAAACGTTCTGTTTGAACTTGTTTGCGTCGCTGCATTTTTTGTTTGTATCGTTCTTTCTCTATCTGTGTCACCATTTCACCTATTTAATCCCGTTTCTGTTTAATATTTCTACACTTATTGAAGTACCGTGGTACGTTCCTACAGAAGTCAGTTAGGACAATAATTAAATATTCTTTAAGGATAATTTATTTTATTCTGTGGGGTGGTTTTTCAGAATTGGTATAAATTATTTATTTTTTTTGTATTATTCAAAAATACACTAATCGCTACGCCATCGTTTTTATTTTCAAGGTATTGTTTTAGGGTTCATTTTTCACAAAATATACATTAAACTTGCGAGCTTTATTTAAAATATATAACGATAAAAGTCTTTAAATATCTAGCTTTGAGAAGAAAATACTTTTTTATTCTTTTCAGTATTTTCCGAAATTAAAAATAATTAAAGTATATTTTTATACTTGCAAGTAGTTAGGCGGAGTCCGACTAAAGTTAAATTATATACTTACTTACCCGAAAAATAAAGCTTTTTACTAACAAAAAAGAGAGCGATCGATCGCTTATTTCTTATTAACAGTTAGGTATTTGTTATTTGCTATTTACTGTTAGTTGTTAGATATTTCTTGTTTGCTTATTTTTTTCTTACCCAATACTCCCTGACTTGGAGAGTTCAAAATCTTATTCAGCTTCGAGGTAAGCGCGAATCATAGCTTGAGTACCTTGCTCGTCTCCCGTACCGTTATCCAGTTCCGAGACTAATTTAAACAAGCGATCGGACAAATCAAAACCTGGTAAGCTGTTACCCTCTCGAACGGTTTCCCGTACCAATCGCAAATCTTTGAGAATGTGTTTGATGGCGAAACCCGGAGCGAGGTCGGAATTAATAATTTTCGGGCCCAAATTAGATAAAGCCCAAGAACCAGCCGCACCAGTACCGCAGACCTCAACAATTAAATTCGGATCGATACCTTGCATTTTAGCCAAAGAAATAGCTTCGCAAAGAGCGACCATATTAACGCCGCAAAGTACCTGATTGCATAATTTTACTGCCTGACCGCTACCTACCGGCCCGCAGAGAGTAATATTTTTACCCATTATTTCAAATAAAAGAAAACACTCATCAAAATCAGCGCGATCGCCCCCGACCATAATTGTTAGAGTACCTTTTTGCGCCCCAATATCCCCGCCAGAAATAGGTGCGTCGAGAAAGCGAAGCTTAAATTGTTTTAATTCTGTAGCTATTTTTATTGCTGCTTGAGAGCCGATCGTGCTGGTATCGACAATTAAAGCATTTGTTTTGGCATATTTAGCGATGCCATCAGATCCTAAAACAACTTCTTGGACATCGGGAACGTCACCGACACAAGTAAAGATTATATCTGCTGTTTCTACTGCTTCTTTAATCGAATTTACAATCGTTGCTCCGGCATTTTTTGCTATTTCTACACCCGGACGATCCTTAGTTCTGTTCCAAGCTTTAACGGGATAACCGCTTTTAGCTAAATTAGCCGTCATCGGCGCGCCCATTAAACCCAATCCTAAAAAAGCTATTTGTTTTTCTTTATTTGTCATTTTTTAACCGTTTCGATCTTATTTTCAAGATTATCAGCGATCGGAGTGTATCGAAGAAAAAACTTATTAGAGTCGATCGAACTGAGCTGAAATTTTTTGATGTTTTTGGCGAGTTTTATTTTATATTGAAATGAGTTTAAGTATTTTTAGAAAAAAATTATGCAAAATCGCACTCAGATCGTACCAGTTCAAATTAATGAAAATATTACCGTAATGGTGGAAGCAAGAGGATTAGGTGGAGAGCAAGATGTATCTAGGCAGTTGCTTGATTTTGAAGGAGTAACCGATGCGATCGAAGCATTAACAGGAGCGATCGCAACTACTATTAATAAAGTAAAACCAGATAAAGCTACTGTTGAATTAGGTTTAGATATTGCGGTAAAGTCTGGAAAATTAACTGCTTTATTAGTAGAAGGTACGGGTAAAGGAAATATCAAAATTACTCTCCAGTGGGGTCAATAAATATTTTTGGCAAAAAAATAGTAGTCCGAGATAATGAAAAGTTCAGAAATTAAACTGCTGCGACACCAGACAGTCAAGTTACAAGTTGGTAGCCGCTTTGGAACGGGTTTTGTGGTTACTTCAGAGCTAATATTAACTTGTTTTCATGTAGTTAGAGAAGCAAAAGAAAATAATTTGCCGATCGAAGTTTGGTGGGAAAATAAAGAGGGTATATTAGTAAAACATTCAGCCCCAGCAGTAATAGAAAAATTACCACAAAATACAGAGTTAGTAGATTTAGCATTACTCAAGCTATCCGCTTCTCTTCGAGATCGTAGTATTTGCTTTTTTCTTGACGATAAAAAAGCAGAAGATAACGAGCAATTTAGTGCTTTTGGCTATACCGAACATTATCCAGATGGAGAACCCCGCACTCTCATTTATGAAGGTTTGACTGGCGGTCAATTTCCTTTAATAACATTGAGAGAGGGAAATATTAAACAGGGATTTAGTGGTTCGCCATTATTAAATATAAAAACTCTTAGAATATGCGGCATTATTAAGAGAACTCGAGATGAATATACCGATCTGGGTGGAAGGGCAATACCTACATCAACTATCTTTGCTGCTTTTCCTGAATTAAAACAGCAAACAATAACAATGTCTCTAACTATTCCTGCTAATCCTTTCATACCCCTGAATGGGCCAGTAGACGATCGAAAATTATTTTTTAATCGCGATCGAGAAATAAATAAAATATTTGAGATCCTAAATAGTGGTGGTAGTGTTGCTTTAATTGGAGAGAAAGGAATTGGTAAATCTTCACTCTTACAAATAATTAGCCAACAAGCAATTGAGAAATTAAATCCCTATCGTCAGCCAATATATTTAAATATGGGTAATGTCTTAGATGAGGAACAATTTTACTTTGCTTTATGCGATCTTATTGATATTCCTGAGTGTAAAGGATATTATTTTTTCGGTAATTTAAAGAAACAAAAAAATAAATTTTTACTGATTTTAGATGAAGCAGAAAATTTGCAATGGGAAGGTTTTACCAATCGAGTTAGGGGACAAATTAGAGCTTTAGCACAAGGAAATAACGCTCCTTTACGTCTAGTTATTGCTGCTAACAAACCTTTAAATGAACTTTTTTCAGATAGTGGGATGGTATCTCCTTTTGAAAATGTTTGTACGGAGGTAAAAATTAATCCTTGGCAAAAAGATACGATCGTAGCTTTTATTGCTAGTCGTTTAGAATCTGATTCAATTCAATTTAATAAAAAAGAAATTGAAGACATTATCACAAAAAGTCAAGGTCATCCAAGACAAGTAATGAAGTTATGTAACCAGCTTTATTCATCGAAAACAGATAACCAAAAATGAAAAATAAAACCGTACCTCGTTTAGATTTAGCCCCCAAAATAAAGCCATCTTTATCTTTATGGAATCCTTTGGACTATTTTCGTTTATTATTTTGGATATTTTTCTTTCCTCAAGCTTTACTTTGTTATGAAGAAAAATTAGATGGTGAAAGTTTAGCAGAACAAAAGAACTGGTTAGAAATATTGCAATTTTTTGTAACCTTAAATTATAAACAAAGAAATTTATTTAGACAAGGCTTATTTTTAAGTTTTCTTATTACAACGATATCTGTTATTTTATTGCTTCAGGAAAGTGGATTTACTCTCGATTGGTTGTGGATTATAATAATTTTAATAATCAGCTCTTTTGTTACTTTAATAATTAACTTGGTAGGTAATGTAGGGGATTATTTAACACTTAAAGTTGCCAATAATATTATAATTGCTGTATTTTTATTTTTGGTAACGATTAACTTTACAAGTGGTTTTTGGTTTATTACTTATGCAATTATAGTATTAAGCTTGACGGCAAACTTAATCATTCCCTTTTATCTCGATCGGCAAAAACATTTTAAAAGTTTCGATTTAATTGCCTTTACATTTTTCTTTGCTGGTTCGACAGCATTTTCTTCGATAATTTTATGTTTGTCATTTCTGCTTTTAGCTCTCATACCTATTGAGATATTTAATATTAATAGAATTATTGGCGCAATAATAGCGATCGCACCTCTTATTATCGGAATGACTTTAATAATATTTCCAATTTTTCTAAGGATAGATAATTGGTTAATTGGGGTAATTTTTAATCGGCAAAGTTGCGAGTATTCTCGCGTAACTGCTATTCCTTTACCATTTCTTACTCGTCGCTTACAAAATTGGCTGGAAAGAGATTGGGAAAAAGGTATTTACAATATCAACCAAATAATAAAATATACTTTTCAATCTATCCCTGCGATCGTAGCTATAAATAAAGCACTCGATCGAACACCATCGCAGCTAATTATATATCGAGTATCCCAGCTTGCTGAAAATCCCGTCGATTGGAATTTGCTACTTTTTTCTTCTGCTTCTCTAAGGGAATATTTAAAGTCAAAATTTTTCAAGAATTTTTTTGCTACTATTCAAACACTCTTTTTTCTTTCTTCTTATTTAGAAACAACAAGCAAACGAATCGAAAATAGTTTTATTAAAGATCCTCGCTTAGATACTCCATCTAGAGCAACTGCTGCTGGTTTTTGGTATCTTTACGAAAAAGATCCAGAAAAAGCACAAGAAGCTTTTGCAGTTGTTAAGAATCTTCCTTATGGAGAAGAAATGTTTGCTCTTGCTAGCAGTTTAAAAGCATTCAAACAAGCCGAAAAAATAGATTCAATTGCATTCATTCAGCTACCGACAATACCTAAAGAAATTCATTTACGTCCCAATACCTGGAAAGTAATTAAAAGTTTAGATCGAGTTATTGAAGATATTCGACTTGTCAAACAAGGTGTATCTAAATCTACTCGCTCCTTTGCTCTCAATCGTGCTTTAGGAGAATTAAGAGAAATAATAGATCGAAAACAAACTTTACCAATAGCAGAAAGAGAATTAATTTTAGATATTGCCAAAAGATGGAAAAAATCTCTCGAGCGAATAGCCCTAGATATAGGAGAAATTTCGATAACTTCTCCTGTTTCTAATCCTTATATCATTGGCGATCCAGTTACGGGTAATTTGTTCGTCGGAAGAGAAGATATTATTCGCCAATTAGAAGAAATTTGGGTGACAGGAAAACAACTACAATCTGTCGTTCTTTACGGACACCGACGCATGGGTAAAACTTCTATTTTGCAGAATATAGCTAACTGTGCTGGTGCTAAAGTAAAAGTTATTTATGTTAACTTAATGTGGTTGGGAAGCGTATCTAACGGGTTAACAGAAGTTTTAATGGCTATTTGCGATGCTATTTCTAATGCTTTAAATATTCCTCCTCCAGAAGATGAAGGGTTATTGAAATTTCCCGAACGTACTTTTAAACGCTATTTGCAAGAAATTCTCCAAAATAAAGATCGTTCTAATTTAATTATCGCTTTAGATGAATTTGAAATTATAGAAGAATTAATTGAAACCAAAGAAATATCATCTAATTTTTTAGTTTTTCTCCGCAGCTTGGTGCAAATGAATCCTAATTTAGCTTTTGTTTTTGCCGGGTTACATACTTTAGAAGAAATGACAGCAGATTATTTTCAGCCCTTTTTTGCTAGCGTAATTCCTATTCGCGTCAGTTTTCTTTCTCGCGTTGCTACTCGTCAAATTTTAGCTAATCCCGATCCAGATTTTTTACTAGATTATACCGGAGAAGCTTTAGATCTAATTTACGATTTAACCAGAGGACAACCTTTTTTAGTTCAATTAATCGGATTTCAATTAGTTCGACTTTATAACGATTACGTTTTTGAAAAAGGAATAAAGCGATCGCCTACTTTTACACCAGAAGATGTCAAAAATATTATTAATAAAGATTTCTTTTCGGATAATAAATATTATTTTAGTGGTGTTTGGCAGCAAGCAGGGCAAGATATAGAAGGACAACAAGCCATAATTAAAGCTTTAGCTCCTCATTCAGAAGGATTAAATAAAAACGAACTTACTAAAATTATTGCCATAGAAAAAGAAAAATTATTAGCCGCAATTAATACTTTAAAAAGCCACGATGTTATCGAAGAAAAAGACTCAAAATATCGAATCATTGTCGAATTATTTCGGCTTTGGGTTTTAGAAAATCGAGAAACTGAAAATTATTAATTAGATTTTTTGACAATTTTTTAAGCCGATCGAACCTCAAAAAAATCTTCCAGATAAACTTATAAAATAATACTCAATAAAAAAAATCATGCGTAAATTTTTAATCGATACCGATACTGCTTCTGACGATGCCGTGGCTCTGATAATGGCTCATAATTGGGCTGATATCGAAATTTTAGGAATAACTATAGTTAACGGTAACGTACCAGTAAAACAGGGTGCTTTAAACGCCCTCTATACTACAGAATTATGCCAAAAATCTACTCCTATATTTCTGGGTTGTTCTCAACCAATACTTAGAAAAAGCGAATATTCCTACTGGTTTCACGGGGCTAACGGGATGGGTAATATAAATATCCCCCTTACAGAAATTAAACCCCAAAAAAAACACGCGATCGATGCAATTGTAGATATTATAAAAGCCAATCCTCACGAAATAACTTTAGTTACTTTAGGCCCGCTAACAAACATCGCCATAGCAATATCTCGATCGCCCGAAATAACAAAATTGGTAAAGCGTTGTGTAATTATGGGCGGAGCTGCGAATACGATCGGTAACGTCACTCCTGCTGCCGAGTATAATATGTGGGTCGATCCAGAAGCCGCTAAAATTGTTTTTCACAGTGGAATGCCCATAGAAATGGTAGGCTGGGAATTAAGTAGAAAAGAAGCCGCTTTAACTAGCGATGAAATTGAGAAAATTAAAAAAATTCCCACACAATTAGCACAATTTGCGATCGAATGTAATCAAACAGCAATAGATGCCAGCATGAAAATACAAAAAGCTCCAGGTTTGACTTTAGCAGATCCGATCGCCATGGCAGTTGCTTTAAATCCGACAATAGTTCGAGAAAAAGCTAAATATTTTGTCGAAGTAGAAATAAATAGCGACTTAACAAGAGGTCAAACCGTAGTTGATGAATTTGGAGTATTAAAAAAAGAGCCGAACTTAACAGTTATAAAATCGATCGATATCTCTAAATGGAAAGATATTTTATTGAATTCTCTTAAGTAAAATTAAGTAGAAGCTTTAACACAACGGAGACAATTACGGCAGTAAAATTGCAGCAAAAGAAAATATACTTCATAGAACTTAAACAAAAGCTAATTTTGTGTTAACAGTAGAGTTAGCTAGAAAAATATAAGTAAGGGTAAATGGCTAAACCAGTATTGCTAACAGTAGATGACGATCGACAAGTTTTACAAGCAATCGCAAAGGACTTAAGAAAAGAATACGGCGATCGCTTTAGAGTAGTTCGGGCCGAAAGTGGTGTCGCGGCGATCGAAGCGATCGAAAAACTAAAATTAAAAAACCAAACAGTTGCTTTATTCTTGGTAGATCAAAGAATGCCCCAAATGAACGGGGTAGAATTTTTAGAAAAAGCAATACAAATATTTCCACAAGCAAAAAGAGCTTTATTAACAGCTTATGGCGATACCGATGCAGCAATTCGCGCCATCAATGCCATCAATATCGATTATTATTTGCTAAAACCTTGGGATCCTCCAGAAGAAAAACTCTATCCAGTTTTAAACGATTTATTAGATGATTGGCAGGCAAATTATAAATCTCCTTTTGAAGGTATTAGAGTAATCGGAGATCGTTGGTCGCCAGATTGCCATCAAATAAAAGACTTTCTAGCCCGCCAACAAGTACCCTATCGTTGGTTAGATATCGAAACAGAAACCGAAGCAAAACAATTAACTCAATACAGCAAAAATTCCCAATTACCCCTAGTAATTTTTCCCAACGGCGATTGCTTAGAAAAACCCACTAACGTCGCGATCGCCGAAAAAATTGGCTTACAAACTGAAGCAGAAAAACCATTTTACGACCTAGTTATCATCGGCGGAGGCCCCGCAGGTTTGGCAGCAGCAGTATATGGTGCGAGCGAAGGTTTACGCACCGTTTTAATCGAACGAGAAGCCCCTGGAGGACAAGCAGGAACTAGCTCGAGAATCGAAAATTATCTCGGCTTTCCAGTCGGTTTGAGCGGCGCAGATTTAGCCCGCAGAGCAGTAACCCAAGCAAAACGCTTCGGTGTCGAGATTTTGACCCCTCAAGAAGCTGTGGCGATCGAGCAAGTCAACAATTATCGTAACGTCAAACTAAAAGACGGCAAAGAAATTTCTTCCCAGGCAATTATTCTATCTTTAGGGGTAGCTTGGCGCAGACTTAACGTTCCCGGAGTCGATCGCCTCTCGGGTGCTGGGGTATATTACGGTGCTGCTCCAACTGAAGCCATATCCTGTAAAGATGAAGAAGTATATGTCGTTGGAGGGGCTAATTCTGCCGGACAAGGGGCGATGTATTTTGCGAAATTTGCCGCTAAAGTAACAATGTTAGTTCGGGCCGATTCTTTAACTAAAAGTATGTCTCAATATTTAATCGATCGCATCGAAGAAACTCCCAATATCGAGGTAAAAGTACATACTTCCGTCATCGAAGCTAAAGGAGAAAACAGCCTCGAGTCTTTAGTAATTGAAAATTCCCAAACTGGAGAAGTTAAAGAAGTTCCGGCTAACGCTTTGTTTATTTTTATCGGCGCAGTTCCCTATACAGATTGGTTAGATCCGATCTTACAAAGAGACGATCGCGGTTTTATTCTCACCGGCCCCGACTTACAAAAAATAGATCCCCATCGCGCCAATCGCAATCGCGATTTTTCCGATCGCCCTTTAGGATGGAGTCTCGATCGCGATCCTTTCTTATTAGAAACTAGCGTCCCCGGTATTTTTGCTGTTGGCGACGTGCGTCACAATTCGATCAAGCGAGTTGCTTCTGCTGTGGGTGAAGGTTCGATTTGCGTTCAGTTCGTTCATCGCTATCTTTCAGAAGTTATTTAGGAACAACAAAATTTATGACAATCAGTTCCCTTTGTGTCGAAGATTTAATGAAATTGGATATCTTCCAAACTCTTCCTAAAAATCGTTTAAATTGGATCTGCAAACGCGCCGTTGAAATTAGATTGATTCCGGGAGAAATCTTTATTAAAGAAGGAGATACTTTTAAAGGCTTTTTAATCTTAACTTCCGGTATAATCAGCATTACGAGGACGAGCGAAGGCTTAGAAATGCCATTAGGGGAACATAAAGCCCCTTCATTCTTCGGCGAGATTCAAGTTTTAACTGACGAACCAGTTCCAGTTACTTTGCGAGCGATGAATTGTTGTTCGATCTATCAGATATCTAGTGAAGATTTTCGCTGTTTGCTCCACGAATGTCGCGATTTCGAACGCAAGATCTTTCGCACCGTACAAACTAGATTGCGCGGCCTCGAATCTTTTTTACGCAGTCGTGAAAAAATGGCTGCTTTGGGTACTTTATCGGCCGGTTTGGCCCACGAATTAAACAATCCTGCTGCTGCTTTGGTTCGCGCGCTCAAAGATGTTATCCCCGCTTGGCGCAAACTAGAACAAATGAATTTAATGTACGGTCGGCTCAATATCGCACCCGAACACACCCAACAATGGATCGCCATTCGCGATGCTGGTTTCGATTACGTTCTCAACAATCAAATCGATTCGATCGCTTTGAGCGATCGCGAAGAAGAAATTATCGAATGGCTCGAAGATTACGGTATCGAAGATCCCTGGAATTTAGCCGAACCTTTAGCAATTGGCGGAGTAGATTTAAAAACGATCGATCGACTGCTCGATCGCTGGCGAGATCGTCCCCCCGAAATACGAGAGCAACCGATTCGCTGGTTGGCTCTTTCTTTTGAGGTCATTTCTACTATCGAAAGCGGCTTGCAAGGGGCAGAGAGAATCTCAAAAATGGTACAGTCGATGAAATCCTATTCTCATCTCGATCGCGGCCCCCAACAAATTTTAGACGTTCGTGAAGGTATTGAGGATACTTTGCGCTTGCTTTCTTACAAACTCAAACAAGGTATTGAAGTTCGTCGCTGTTACGATCCTAATTTGACAAAAATCCATGCTTATGGTAGTGAACTCAATCAGGTTTGGACTAATTTAATCGACAACGCGATCGATGCGATGGACGGTAAGGGTGTTTTAGAAATAAAAACCTGTCTCAGCGATAAAGTTATCCGCAATAAAAAGTACGTTAGAGTAGAAATTACTGATTCTGGTTCGGGTATTCCAGAAAAACTTAAATCTCGTATTTTCGAACCTTTTTATACTACTAAAGGGGTGGGGAAAGGCTCTGGTTTGGGTTTAGATGCTGTTAAAAAAATTGTCGAAAATCGTCACGGAGGTATCATATCTTTCGACTCAAAACCAGGTAAAACTACTTTTAGAGTTTGTTTGCCAATTCACGGCACGATCGATTTAGTTAAACGATTTAAGTAGTTTTTATTTATCCTCAGCTTTTGGTTTTTATGGCAGAGGGAATATATACCATTTCTGTTTAATATTTAAGTAAGTCAAAATTCACAAGATAGTTGCGATCGTAATTAAGCAATCTTAAGAATAATTTGTCTTATCTCTAGTCTATTTTTTCAGAAATGGTAATAGATTCTGCTATTTTGTTTTTAATCTCACAATATCCAGTTTAAAATTTTAATAACTGACGAACGATAACAATATCATGCAAACACCACCCGGAAGTTTTGGCTTACCTTTAATTGGCGAAACTCTTAGCTTTTTTAACGATCCAAATTTCCTCGACAAACGTCTTAAAAAATACGGTTCTGTTTTTAAAACTCATATTTTTGGCCGTGCGACTGTATTTATGACTGGTGCTGATGCCAATGTTTTTATCTTAACTAATGAAAATAAATATTTTTCTACTGTTTGGCCGCGCAGCACCAGCGTTTTATTAGGAGTTAATTCCCTAACAACACAACAGGGAAGTTTGCATTCTAGTCGTCGCAAAATATTATATCAGGCTTTTCAACCGAGAGCGTTAGAAAATTATGTTTCGACAATGAAAAAAATTACTAATAGCTATCTCGAAACATGGTCAAAGATGGGTAGCTTTACTTGGTATCCAGAATTAAGAAGTTATACTTTTGATATTGCTTGTAAATTATTAGTCGGTACGGATAATAGTTCTGAAACGATTTTAAGAGAATTATTTGAAACTTGGTGTCAAGGTTTATTTACTCTGACTATTAATTTACCTTGGACTAAATTTGGTAAAGCTTTAAAAGCTAGAAAAAAATTACTTCAAGAATTAGAAAAAATCATTTTAGAAAGACAGCAGCAAGAGAATTTAGGAACTGATGCTTTAGGCTTATTATTGCAAGCAAAAGATGAAAATGGTAAAGGTTTGCCTTTAGAAGAACTTAAAGACCAAATCCTAACATTACTATTTGCCGGCCACGAAACCCTGACATCTTCTTTAATTTCTTTTTGTTTGTTAGTCGGACAAAATCAAGAAATATACGAGAAAATTTCGCGAGAACAAGAACAATTTAACGATAATAAAAATCTCAATTTAGACATATTAAAAGAGATGGTATATTTAGAACAAGTTCTCAAAGAAGTATTGCGTTTTATCCCGCCAGTTGGTGGTGCTTTTCGAGAAGCGATCGAACCTTTTGAATTTAAAAATTACTCGATTCCTCAAGGTTGGAGCGTTCAATATAGCATTTTAAATACCAGTCAAGATAAAGAAATTTATCAAAATCCAGAACTATTTAACCCCGATCGCTTTAATTCTGAAAATGCCGAAGATCGCAATAAAACTTTCGGTTACATTCCCTTTGGTGGTGGAATTAGAGAATGTTTGGGTAAAGAATTCGCCAAACTAGAAATGAAAATTTTTGCCGCAATGTTAGTTAAAAATTATCGCTGGGAAATACTACCAAATCAAGATTTATCGATCGGCGGAAGCGTTACCCCTTGTCCTCGAGACGGTTTGCAAGTAAAATTATCAAAAAAAGTAACCAATTAATAAAGTTTCCGTTTAATATTGCGAACTTCTGACTTCTGACTGTCTTGGCAGACGTTCC
>CAYWIH010000088.1:0-22309 GCA_964458305.1 uncultured bacterium
TAGAAGTCTATGTTAATGCTGGAGAAGAAATATATTTAGGATCTAGTGCGCCAGAAAGTGCAAACAATCCCGCCGATATAGTTTATCGCAGTCCTTTTGGCGGACAAAATGGTTCTTGCGATGTAAATAGAACTACAGGCTTCGGTTTTATCGATACGGTAGCAAAAGAAACTGCAGGCCCGATAATTCCCGGCATTACCAACCCTAACGGATATATACCCTGTACTTTTACAGCCACAGAAACCGGAATTTATGAAGTAGAATTTCGCACTCCTTCAACTGGTGGAAACCCCCCAGCTCTTTCTGCTACAGCTCAATTTCCGACCGATAACGCTCAAGCCAGTACGGTATCCGCTTGGGATATTACAGTTGTAGTTAGAGATGCAAGTAATAACCCTACAGTACAAAGCGGCCGGGTTTACAGTAAGTATTATGCTTTAAACCTTGGTGGTAACAATCGTGCGATTGCTACTACTTTTTTCGTGCTTACTCGAGATGGTTTTCAATACGAAGTCGATTTAAACTCGATCGATCCGTTTGGCTTTCTGTTATTTTCTAACAGTCGCGGTTTTATTGACAGCGATGGCAGCACACTTTATCGTACCGCTAGAGCAAACAACAACGCTCTCGATCCGTTTCAAGGAGGGGTAATAGTTCAAGATCCTACAGCTCCAGACGATCCGACTAGAAATCTTTTTACTCATTTAACTTTTCTTAACCTACCAGATCCAAACATACTAATGCCTTTAGGTATTCCTACCATGCCAGCAGTTCCTCAAGCTCCAGCTAATTTTGTTTTTAGAGGCGCAGTAAACGGAAATAACAACGAAACTTTTGTCGGTTTGGGAGGGGATTTTATTTTTGATGCGGCTCAGTCTGGAAGTTTTCAAATTATTATCGATACTAACAATAACGGAACATTCGGAGATAACAACGATCGCGTTTTAAGAGATTTTGCCGTTGCAGGTAGAAATACAGTTACTTGGGATGGAAAAGATGAAGCGGGTAATGACGTTCCCGGCCTTGCTGGCAATACGCCTTACAACGCTCGTATAACTGTAAATGTAGGCGAATACCACTTTCCATTAATAGATAGCGAAAGCGATCCCGACGGTTTCGTGATTAGAAATATCAATCCTCCGACAGCTTATCCTAACATTCCCGATCGCAACGGACAACCAATTAACGAATTTACTATTTATTATGACGATCGCAATTACACCACAGCTAACGGTACTTTTGTTAGTTTAGATCCGGTTGGAGCTGAAATAGCAACTAATCCTCGCGATGCTAGTGCTGGTATCGATAGTTCTCCTGGAGAACACGAATTTAACAACAGATACGGGGATTTTAAAGGAATCGATACTTGGACTTATTTTCCCAGCGAAACTAGAACTACTGAAGTAATTATCGTATCTTCGATCCGAGGAACTAAATCAGTTAGATTTTTAAGGGATAACGACAGCGACAATCGAGTTACAGTAGGCGATACAGTTGAATACGCTATTACTTATACTAATCCTAACGGAACGGATGCTAACGCTACTAACTTTATTATTTTAGAGACCATTCCTTCTCAATTAACTTACAATCCTAACAGTGCGAGAATTACCGCTCAAACTGCTGGCAATACAATTACTTTAAACCCGAACTATAACGGCACTACCGAGAATACTTTAACCAATACCGGAACTTTACGCGGTGGCGACAGCATAACTATTACTTTTACAGCTACTATTAATAGCGGCAATGGCGGTAACGATATTCTCAATCAAGCCAGTGCTACTTTTAGCACTATTGACAATCCCAATAATACGGTATTAACCGATGCCGATTCTGCTGGGGGAACTGCAAATCCGCCTACCGTTGTCGGTGAGTTTTTTGCTCAAATTGCTAACGATACCGTAAATACTGGTAACGATCCTCTCAATACAGCAGATGACGAGCCGACAATTATTAGAGTCGTTCCCGAACCGCTTTTATTGTTAGTTAAAAGAATTACTGCGATCGATAACAATCCCATTAATGACGTTATTGATGCTGCTAACGATCCTAACGACACTAACCCCAAATGGCCGGCTAACTATTTGCGTGGTTTAGTTGCCGTAGATGCCAAACCTGGCGATGAAATTGAATATACCATTTATTATCTTTCTGCTGGGGATAGCAACGTTTTAAATGCCGTATTTTGCGACGTAATTACTCCCAATCAAAACTTTATTAGCAATCCTATTGCTTTTAGCTCTTTTCAAGCTGCTGCGGGTGGATCTGGTGGCGATCGGGGTATAGCCGCATTGCTCGATAATACAAATCCTAACGCCGATCCTGCCACTTATACTAATTCTGCCGATGGCGATCTCGGCCGATTTTCCCCCCCCAACAACTCCCTTCCTTCTGTTTGTACTATTAACGGTGCAACTAATACCAACGGCGCGATCCTTTTCGATCTCGGTAATATTCCTTTTACCATTAATCCAGGAAATCCGAGCAATTCTTATGGTTTTGTGCGTTTTCGTATCCAAATACAATAAAATTGCCCCTTATTGCCTTGGGAATTTTCATAACAAAACCACCTCAAAAAAAGTGCTTGATTTTAACTATTTAGATGGTATATAATGGCCGATCGTGACCCAAATTTAAGATCGAACCAGTTTGAGGTTAAAATTTGTAGGGTTTCTTAAAAGATCGAACGAAGCCATTGCAAATCTTAATTGAGATCTAACTCGCTCAATATAAATAGCGATCGGAACGAAAGTTCTGATTATTTCCTTTAATTCTTTGCCTCTTTAAGATACTGAGGAGACAATCACTTAAGTCTTAAAGAAACAAGGCAACTAGTATAAGCTTTTAAAGTGTTAAAAGGAAAATTTAATATACCCCGATTATTGAGTAACTCATAAAAATTCAGGAGGCAGATCGCATTATTAAATGCCAATAATTCCTGAAACAATAATAAAACGGGCGAGTTAGCAGCAAGCAGGATCGATCTCGGGGACAGTTGTCTAGTAAATAATAAAGAGGCTAAAGCAGTGTCTGTTGGCATCCTTGGCACAAAGCTCGGCATGACCCAAATTTTTGAACCAGGAACAGGGGCAGCCATTCCCGTGACAGTAGTTCAAGCAGGGCCGTGCGTAGTTACCCAAATCAAAACCAAAGAAACAGACGGATATCAATCCGTACAAATAGGCTACAAACAAGTCAAGCAAAAAGCGATCAACAAGCCAGAACTCGGCCATTTAAAAAAAGCTGGAGAAAACGTACCTCCGTTGCGCCATCTTAAAGAATATCGGGTTGAAGACGTTTCGGAATACGAAACAGGCCAAACACTCAAAGCCGATATTTTTAGTGACGGACAGCTGATCGACGTAAGCGGAAAAACGATCGGACGCGGTTTTGCAGGGTATCAAAAAAGACATAACTTCAGAAGAGGTTCGATGTCTCATGGTTCTAAAAACCACCGACTACCAGGATCGATCGGGCCTGGAACTACACCAGGAAGGGTTTATCCAGGTAAAAAAATGGCAGGTCGTTACGGAAATACGAAAGTAACAATTCGCAAGCTGACAGTAGTTCGAGTAGATGCAGAGCGCAATATCCTGCTAATTAAAGGAGCAGTTCCGGGCAAACCAGGAGCTTTATTGAGTATTGCTCCGGCTAACATTGTCGGACAATAATTGCAAGCAAATCGCTAAAAATAACCAAAACCTTAAAGATCCCAATTAAAAAATCAAAACTAACAAAATGGTTAACTGTGTAGTTAAAAACTGGGAAGGAGAGCAAGTAGGAGAGGCATCTTTCGAGCTAAAAGTAGCAAAAGAAGAAAATGCCGCCCACATAGTTCATCGCGCCCTAGTCAGGCAAATGAACAACACCCGTCAAGGAAACGCCTCCACCAAAACCAGAGCCGAAGTAAGAGGTGGGGGAAGAAAACCCTGGAGACAAAAAGGTACGGGTAGAGCAAGAGCAGGTTCGATCCGTTCTCCATTGTGGCGTGGTGGTGGGGTAATCTTCGGGCCCAAACCCAGAGATTTCAGCCTCAAAATGAACAAAAAAGAGCGACGTTTAGCAATTAGAACCGCTTTTAATTCTCAAGCCGAAAATCTGATAATAGTAGAAGATTTTGCCGCTCAATTGCCACAACCCAAGACCAAAGAACTAATTTCGGCCTTGACTCGTTGGGGAGTAAATTTCGGCAAAAAAGGCGATAAAGTTTTATTAATTTTGTCGGAAATAGCAGACAATGTTTATCTATCCGGTCGCAACGTAGAAAGATTGAAAATTATCAAAGCAACTAGCTTGAACGTTTACGACCTATTAAACGCAAATAAAATTGTTGCGACCTCCGATGCATTAGCAAAAATACAGGAGGTTTATGGTGGCTGAATATAACGTTAGAGAACTAGCAGACTTAGTAATTAAGCCGATAGTTACAGAAAAAGCAACCCTATTGTTAGAGCAAAACAAATATGTATTCGACGTTTTGCCAAAATCAACCAAACCAGAAATAAAAGCTGCGATCGAAAGTTTGTTTGAAGTTAAAGTAACCAAAGTAAATACTATCAACCCACCCCGAAAAAAAAGGCGAGTAGGAAGATTTATCGGTTACAAAACCAGATATAAAAGAGCGATCGTAACCCTAGCAGAAGGGGACTCAATTACACTCTTCCCAGACGTATAAAAAATATATTGACAATAAACCACATAAAAGATTATGGGTATTAGAACTTATCGGCCGCTAACACCGGGAACTCGTCAAGCCAGCGTCCAAGACTTCTCGGAAATCACCAAAACTAAGCCGGAAAAATCACTAACAAAATATAAACACAACCGCAAAGGACGCAACAATCGCGGCGTAATCACATCTCGTCACAGAGGTGGCGGTCACAAAAGACTTTATCGTCAAATAGATTTTAAAAGAGACAAACACAACATTCCCGCCAAAGTAGCAGCAATAGAATACGATCCCAATCGTAACGCTAGAATTGCATTATTATTCTATCAAGACGGGGAAAAACGTTACATACTCGCTCCAGCAAGCTTAGAAGTAGGCGATCGAGTCATAGCTGGTGCTGATTCTCCCTTTGAAGTCGGCAACGCTTTACCTTTAGAACGCATTCCTTTAGGTACGGAAGTACACAATATCGAATTAATAGCCGGAAAAGGCGGACAAGTCGTCAGATCTGCCGGAGCTTTTGCCCAAGTAGTAGCAAAAGAAGGAAATTACGTCACCCTCAAACTTCCCTCCAAAGAAGTGCGAATGTTCCGTAAAGAATGCTACGCCACCATCGGCAAAGTAGGCAATGCCGAAGCCAGAAATATCAAACTCGGTAAAGCAGGACGCACCCGTCGTCTCGGTAGAAGACCCCACGTCAGAGGTAGTGCCATGAACCCCTGCGATCACCCCCACGGCGGTGGTGAGGGTAGAGCACCGATCGGTAGAAATGGCCCCGTTTCTCCTTGGGGTAAACCAGCGTTAGGAGCAAAAACCCGCAAAGCTAAAAAACGCAGCGACGATTTAATAGTACGCCGTCGCAACAAAAGATAGAAATAAATAAAAAATCCCTCGGAGAGAAAAATTTATGGCTCGTTCCTTGAAAAAAGGCCCTTTCGTTGCCGACAGTTTGCTAACAAAAATAGAAAAACTCAATGCCAAAGGCGACAAGCAAGTAATTAAAACTTGGTCGAGAGCCTCGACAATTTTACCTCAGATGGTCGGTCACACGATCGCCGTTCACAACGGCAGACAGCACGTACCAGTATATATTTCCGAGCAAATGGTAGGACACAAATTAGGAGAATTTGCACCTACTAGAACCTTTAAAGGACACGCTAAAAGCGATAAAAAAGCCGGACGAAGATAATAAAAAACATCGATTAAAAATTTTCGGAGCTAGCCAATGGCAGTAGATAGTAAAGAAGAAGTAAGAGCGATCGCTCGTTATATCAGAATGTCTCCTTTTAAAGTCAGGCGAGTTCTAGATCAAATTCGCGGTCGCTCCTATCGAGAAGCCCTAATCATTCTCGAATTTATGCCCTACAGAGCCTGCGAACCGATTTTAAAAGTGTTGCGCTCTGCCGTGGCTAACGCCGAACACAACGCAGGTTTAGACCCCACTACTCTCGTCGTCAGTAAAGCATACGCCGACCAAGGGCCGAGTCTAAAACGCTATCGACCTAGAGCGCAAGGTCGTGCCTATCAAATTCGCAAACCAACCTGTCATATTACTGTTGCTGTTTCTCCCCAATTAGAAAAATAATCATCCAAACTAAAGCAATATCAATCTCAAAACAGATAAGGACATAAGCGTGGGACAAAAAATACATCCGGTCGGTTTTCGCTTGGGTATTACCAAAGAACATCAATCTTGTTGGTATGCCGACAGCAAACAATATCCATATTTGTTGCAAGAAGACCGTAAAATCAGAGAATACATTCAAAAACAACTCAATAACGCTGGTATTTCCTACATCCACATCGAGCGCAAAGCCGATCAAGTAGATTTACAAATTCATACAGCCAGACCTGGGGTAGTAGTGGGTCGTGGCGGTAGTGGAATCGAATCTTTACGTACCGCACTTCAAGAAGAATTAGGCGGTCAGCGTCAAATTCGCATTAACGTTATTGAAGTAGCCAGGGTCGATGCCGATGCCGTGTTGATTGCAGAATACATTGCCCAACAACTAGAGCGAAGAGTTTCCTTCCGTCGGGTCGTTCGTCAAGCCATTCAAAGAGCGCAAAAAGCAGAAGTCAAAGGGATTAAAGTCCAAGTAAGCGGTCGTCTTAACGGAGCAGAAATTGCTCGCTCTGAATGGACTCGCGAAGGTAGAGTTCCCCTCCATACTTTACGCGCCGACATTGACTATGCTTATCGGACGGCAAAAACAATCTACGGAATTTTAGGGATTAAAGTTTGGATCTTCAAAGGAGAAATTATTCCCGGACAAGAAGAGCAACCAACACCCCCTCCAAGTCAAGCACCTCGTCGTCAAAGACGCAAACAACAATTTGAAGACCGTTCCGATCGAGAACGATCGAGCGATCGCTCTTAACTAACAATATAGGGTATTTATCATGCTCAGCCCCAGAAGGACAAAATTTCGCAAACAACAACGCGGCAGAATGAAAGGCAATGCCAACCGAGGTAATAAAATTGACTTCGGCGACTTTGCTCTCCAAGCGATCGAACCCTGTTGGATTACTTCGCGCCAAATAGAAGCAGCCAGAAGAGCAATGACTCGTTACGTTCGTCGTGGGGGTAAAATCTGGATTCGAATTTTTCCCGACAAACCCGTAACCATGAGACCCGCAGAAACAAGAATGGGTTCTGGTAAAGGTTCTCCAGAATTTTGGGTTGCAGTAGTCAAACCAGGTCGGATTATGTTTGAAATTGCCGGAATTTCTGAAGAAGTCGCCCGCGAAGCCATGCGTTTGGCAGCCCAGAAATTACCAATTAAAACTAAATTTATTAGACGCGAAGACGAAATCGGTTAAACATTATGCCCTTGCCAAAAATAGAAGATGCCAGAAACTTAAGTGATGAAGAACTTACTAACGCTATTGTCGCTGCCAAACGTGAATTGTTCGATTTACGCTTTCAAAAAGCAACTGGCAACCTAGAAAAAACTCATCAATTCAAGCACAAGCGGCATTGGATCTCTCAATTGATGACTGTAGAACGAGAACGACAATTGGCAGGAGAAAACGAAACTCCAGCAGAAAAAATCGAACCTTCTACATCGCAAGAGTCTACTACTCCAGAAACTCAAACAGAAAATCAACCAGAATCAGAGTAATCTCTTATGCCAATTAAAGAACGATTTGGATTAGTTGTCAGCGACAAAATGGATAAAACCGTAGTAGTTGCTATTGAAAGCCGCATTCCCCATCCCAAATACGGCAAAATCGTCGTCAGAACTAAAAAATATAAAGCCCATGACGAAGAAAATCAGTGCAAAATAGGCGATCGAGTTCGCATTAGAGAAACCAGACCCCTAAGCCGCACCAAACGCTGGACGATAGCAGAAATAATCGAATCCAGTTTTAAACAATAAAACCTCTTAAGTTACCAATTACTAAAATATTAACCAGCCAATATTAAACAAGTGATTCAACAACAGACATTTCTCAATGTGGCCGACAACAGTGGTGCTCGCAAACTTATGTGTCTGCGCGTTCTCGGTACGGGAAACTGCCGTTACGGCAGAATTGGCGACGTAATTATCGCCGTCGTTAAAGAAGCCATTCCCAATATGCCGATTAAGAAATCAGATGTTGTCAGAGCCGTAATCGTTCGTACCAAACACTCCCTTCGTCGAGATAGTGGCATGAGCATTCGCTTTGATGATAATGCCGCAGTAATTATTAACAACGATGGCAATCCGAAAGGAACTCGCGTTTTCGGCCCAGTAGCTAGAGAATTGCGAGAAAAAAACTTTACAAGAATCGTATCTCTCGCTCCAGAGGTAATTTAAAATGCCCAAAACCAAAAAAAAAGCTCCAAAACGTTGCAAAATGCACGTTAAAAAAGGAGATAAAGTACAAATAATTTCCGGTAGAGATAAAGGCAAAATCGGTGAAATAATCGCTTCTTTGCCTAAAGAAAGCAAAATAGTGGTTCAAGGAGTTAACGTTAAAACTAAACATCAAAAACCCAGGCAAGAAGGAGAATCAGGTCAAATTGTTACCTTTGAAGCTCCAATTCACAGCTCTAACGTGATGCTTTACTCCGAAAAAAACAAAACAGCCAGTCGAGTCTGTTACACTTTTACCGAAGAAGGTCGTAAAGTCCGAATGCTAAAAAAAACTGGCGAAATAATTGATTGAATTACAATAAAAAATAGTTCGATTAATTATTTAAAAATATTAGCTTGAAAATTTCAGTATTCCCGAACTTAGATCGGGAAAATAAATCAATAAAAACGATGACACAGCGACTGAAAACTATATACTTAGAAACCATAGTTCCTAAACTAAAAGAACAGTTTGGCTACACTAACATTCACCAAGTTCCTAAAGTGGTGAAAGTAACCGTTAACCGAGGTTTGGGAGAAGCCTCCCAAAACGCCAAAGCTCTAGAATCCTCCATCTCAGAATTAGCCATAATCACCGGACAAAAACCAGTCGTTACCAGAGCCAAAAAAGCGATCGCCGGCTTCAAACTGCGCCAAGGAATGCCAGTAGGAGTAATGGTAACCTTGCGATCGGAACGAATGTATGCATTTCTCGATCGCTTGATCGGTTTGGCTTTGCCCAGAATTCGCGATTTTCGTGGCATCAGTCCCAAAAGTTTCGACGGTAGAGGCAATTATACTCTCGGTATTAAAGAACAATTAATCTTTCCAGAAATTAAATACGACAGCATCGAACAAATTCGCGGTATGGACGTATCTATTATTACCACAGCCAAAACCGACGAAGAAGGACGCGCCTTGCTTAAAGAAATGGGGATGCCATTCCGCAATAACTAAACAATCCTTACATCAAGGGAGGGAGAAAAAAAAAGAATGTCCGCAACCGACACAGTCTCAGATATGCTGACACGCATCCGCAATTCTTGCTTAGTGCGGCATACAACTACAGTAGTACCGACCACTAGAATGACTCGCAGTATAGCCGAAGTTCTCAAACAAGAAGGCTTTATCGAAAGCTACCAAGAAAATGGCGAAGGTATTAAAAAACACTTAATTATTACCCTAAAATACAAAGGTAAAAATCGCCAACCTATCATCCAAACCCTGAAAAGAGTTAGCAAACCAGGATTGAGAGTTTACTCAAATCGCAAAGACTTACCCCGCGTTCTCGGAGGAATCGGCATCGCCATTATATCTACCTCCAAAGGCGTTATGAGCGATCGAGAAGCTCGTTCTCAAGGAGTAGGCGGCGAAATTCTCTGTTACGTCTGGTAATTAAAAATAATTTTTAAAACAGCAATAGGAGTAAAATCGATCGTGTCTCGTATCGGCAAACGCCCAATTCTCATTCCTAAAAAAGTCGAAATTAAAATCGAAGGCCAGCATATCGCCGTTAAAGGGCCAAAAGGGGAACTAGAAAGAGTCTTACCCGGAAAAATTTTACTAGAACAAAGCGAAGAAACAATCTTAGTTAAAAGAGAAGATGATACTCGCCTGGCCCGTCAAAGACACGGCCTGTGTCGTACCCTTGTTTCTAATATGGTAGAAGGAGTATCTTCAGGCTTTCAAAAACGCTTGCAAATCCAAGGAGTAGGATACAGGGCTCAAGCACAAGGAAGCAAATTAACTCTCAACGTTGGTTATAGTCAACCCGTTGAAATGGAAATGCCCAAAGGCATAGAAGTAAAAGTAGAAAGTAATACTCAAGTTACTGTAAGTGGCATCGATAAAGAAATTGTTGGCAATATAGCCGCTAAAATTCGCGCCGTTCGTCCCCCAGAACCATACAAAGGTAAAGGGATCCGTTATTTTGATGAAGTAATTAGACGCAAAGCTGGTAAAGCAGGTAAAAAATAAGCAATCATGAAATTAACTCGCAAACAACTCATTCAGCGTCGTCATCGTCGCTTGCGCGGGAAAGTTGGCGGAACTCCAGAGCGTCCCAGACTGGCTATTTTTCGCTCCAACAAACATATTTACGCTCAAGTAATCGACGATATAGCTCAACATACCCTAGCAGCAGCATCGACCCTAGAAACGGATGTAAAATCCCAAATTTCTTCTGGTGCAACTTGTGCTGCTTCAGAAGCAGTAGGTAAATTAATCGCTCAGCGCAGCCTCGAAAAAGGCATCGAAAAAGTTGTTTTCGATCGCGGAGGCAATATATATCACGGCCGTGTCAAAGCTCTAGCTGAAGCAGCCCGCGAAGCCGGATTAAACTTTTAAAATTAAGCAAAGGAGCAAAGATCGATCGTGGCAAAACGTCGTAAAAGTAACCGCGCTAAAGAAAAAGATAGCAACTGGCAAGAAAGGGTCATTCAGATCCGTCGCGTTAGTAAAGTTGTTAAAGGCGGTAAAAAATTAAGCTTTCGCGCTATCGTCGTAGTTGGCAACGAAAAAGGACAAGTTGGAGTCGGCGTAGGTAAAGCCGGAGACGTAATCGGTGCAGTGCGTAAAGGCGTGGTTGATGCCAAAAAGCATTTAATCGAAATATCTATCAATAAATCCAATTCCATCACCCACATTACTAACGGATACTCTGGAGGGGCAAAAGTATTCATGCGCCCAGCAGCACCAGGTACGGGGGTAATTGCCGGGGGTGCAGTACGTACCGTCTTGGAATTATCTGGAATTAAAAATATCTTAGCTAAACAGTTGGGGTCTAACAATCCCCTTAACAACGCTAGAGCTGCCATTAACGCCCTCGAACAAGTCAGAACTTTCTCTCAAGTGGCTCGAGAACGGGGTATTGCTCTAGAGCAAATTTACAGCTAGTTGAGGAGATAATAATCAATGAAATTAAACGACGCAACCCCAAAAGAAGGTTCGAAAAGGCGGAGACGAAGAGTCGGGCGCGGTATATCAGCCGGTCAAGGAGCTAGCTGCGGGTTCGGAATGCGCGGTCAAAAATCTCGATCGGGTACGGGAACTAAAGCAGGTTTTGAAGGGGGACAAATGCCTCTTTATCGTCGCATTCCCAAATTAAAACACTTTACATTAGTAAATCCAAGTCATTACACTATCGTTAACGTAGAAAAGTTAGCTTCTCTGCCCCCAAACTCAGAAGTAACAATCAATTCTCTAATTTCAGCAGGAATAGTTACTACTAATGACGGGCCTCTTAAAATTCTCGGATCGGGAGAATTAAACGTTCCCCTTCAAGTCAAAGCAGCAGCCTTTACCAAAAGTGCTAAATCCAAAATAGAAGCAGCAGGCGGTAGCTGCGAAGTAATTGCTGGCTAAAAAGTAGAGTGGGGAAGGTTAGTCTGTATGAGGAGACAAATATAAAACTAATAACATAATAAGCTGATAAGAGGATAACAATCCTTTTCTTTTTGAGGTATATATTGATGGACATAAGTCGAGGTAAAACCCCAACGGCTCAAGAAACATTCGTACAGATGGCTCAAGCAGCAGGGCTTAGAGGTCGAGTGTTAATAACTCTGGGTCTGCTACTCTTGGTACGATTTGGTATTTTTATTCCCATACCCGGAATCGATCGAGATAATTTTGCTGCTGCAATTCAAAATCTTCCCGGACTCGGATTTTTAGATATATTCACTGGAGGCGGTTTATCCGCTCTGGGCATTTTTGCTTTAGGAATTTTACCATTTATTAACGCCTCCATTATCATGCAGTTACTGACTGCCGCCATTCCTAAATTAGAAGATTTACAAAAAAACGAAGGCGAAGCTGGAAGACGGAAAATCTCTCAAATCACTCGTTATGTTGCTTTAGGTGGGGCAATAATTCAGAGTATCGCATTAACCTCCACCTTGTTAAACCGACCCGAAATTGCGATCGAACCAGGTTTTGCTTTTGTGGCTGAAACAACCTTAGCCCTTACAGCCGGAGCTATGTTCGTAATGTGGATCTCGGAAATAATTACTGAAAGAGGTATTGGCAACGGCGCATCTTTGTTAATTTTTGTTAACATCGTTGCTGTCTTACCAAGTACTTTAGGTAATACTATTGAACTAGCTAGCGATAACTTACAAAGAGGCAACAGAGCAGTATTAGCTCAAATTGTCATCTTGTTGGTAGTATTCTTAGTAACTATCGTTGGCATCGTTTTCGTTCAAGAAGGAACTCGTCGCATTCCCATCGTTTCAGCTAAGACTCAAGTAGGTAAACGTTATCGCAGAGAAAGAAAAAGTTATTTACCCTTAAGACTAGTTCAAGGTGGGGTAATGCCAATTATTTTTGCTTCGTCAGTATTAGTTTTGCCCTCGTTTTTATCTGGGTTGCCAATTTTTCAGGGTTCGCCAATTTTTGAGCCAATTTTAAACGCTCTAAGGCCCGGTAATTTCATCTATTTGGGAGTTTACATACTGCTAATTGTAGCATTTAGTTTTTTCTATTCTTCGTTGATTTTCAATCCGCTCGACGTATCCCAAAATTTGAAAAAAATGGGATCGAGCATTCCAGGAATACGCCCTGGGAAAGCAACCAGCCAATATTTGGAAAAAGTAAGCAACCGATTAACTTTTTTAGGCGCGATATTTTTGGGACTAGTAGCTACAATACCAACTTTAGTAGAAAGTGTCACTCAAATAACAACTTTTAGAGGGATAGGGGCAACTTCTCTTTTAATTTTGGTCGGGGTTGCTATCGATACCGCCAAGCAAATTCAAACTTACGTAATCTCCCAAAGTTACGAAAGAATGGTCAAGCAGTAATAAGGCAAAAAGTCTCATCTAATTTTTTCAAATCAATTAGCAACCATTAACAGATAAAGCAAAAACAAACAGTAGGTCATAGTCGCTTTTGTATTTAAATACGAACGGCTAATGACCCATCCAACAAAAAACAAGAGCTAACAAATAATGATTTATCATCCTGGATTAATCTTTTTAGGTGCTCCTGGCGCAGGAAAAGGAACTCAAGCTCAATGTTTGGCTAAATTGCTCGATATTCCTCACATTGCTACAGGAGATATCCTAAGAGAAGCGATCGCAGCTCAAAGCCCTCTCGGCAAAGAATTTCAACAATACGTAGATCGTGGCGAATTAGTTCCCGATCGACTCATTCTCGATTTAATCGAACAGCGCATTCGTCAACCAGATGCCGAAAAAGGCTGGATTTTAGATGGATTTCCTCGCAACGTCGAACAAGCTCGTTTTTTAGAAGAACTTTTAGCTCAACTCGATCGCCATTACACTATATATGTCGTCAATCTCGAAGTTCCAGAACAAGTTTTAATCGAGCGTTTGCTCTCTCGTCAAAGAAAAGACGATACTCCTGAAACCGTCAGTCGTCGCCTGCAAATATATCGAGAAGAAACAAAACCAGCGATCGATTTTTATCGCGACCGCGACAAATTATATGCGATCGATGGCAATCGCGAACGCGAAGAAGTTACAAAATCGATCGAAGAAATTGTCAGCATAGATCGAGGCGAGAGCAAGATTTATAGTTAAAAGAGTAATTACTACTCGCTCTTGCTCGATACAAGATTTAGTTTGGCCTAAAACCGTTCCCAAAACTTGACAATAGCAAAGTTTGATAAGATTTCTAAAGTAGGGAAAATAGCAAAAAACCCTCGGTTGAAATAATAAAAATTATCTCCTAAGAAACAACCGCAATTGTTATTTTCTTTATCGAGCAAAACAAAAATCAATTGAGGATATTAACCTTGTCTAAGCAAGATTTAATTGAAATGGAAGGTACTGTTACAGAATCTCTTCCTAATGCGATGTTTCGAGTCGATTTGGATAACGGTTTTAATGTGTTAGCTCATATCTCCGGCAAAATTCGGCGCAATTACATCAAAATTTTACCTGGCGATCGGGTCAAAGTAGAACTTACTCCCTACGACCTTACCAAAGGAAGAATTACCTACCGTCTGCGTAAAAAGTAATTTTTCTTTCCTCCTTTGTCAAACTCAATTAAGAACTGACAAAAATACACTATATTGATATAATAATAAGCTTGCAGTGTAAATTAAAAACAATGAAGGTCAGAGCATCAGTCAAAAAAATTTGTGAAAAATGTCGAGTAATTCGTCGTCGAGGACGAGTAATGGTAATTTGCTCTAACCCAAAACACAAACAGCGTCAGGGTTAAGGGGAATCTCAAACTCGAAAAAATAACAACAGAACAATTTATAAAGAGGAAAAAAGCAGTGGCAAGAATTGCTGGTGTAGATTTACCTCGCGAAAAACGCGTGGAAATCGGTTTAACCTATATTTACGGGATTGGTTTGGCAAGGTCTCAAGAAATATTAGCAAAAACAGGAGTCAATCCAGATACAAGAATCAAAGATTTAAGCGATGAAGACTTAATTAGTCTGCGCTCCTTTATTGAAAAGAACTATCAAGTTGAAGGGGACTTAAAACGCTTAGAAACTATGAATATCAAACGCTTGATTGACATCGGCACTTATAGGGGTCGCCGTCACAATCAAGGATTGCCAGTGCGAGGTCAAAGAACTCGTACCAATGGGAGAACCCGCCGCGGTCGTAGAGTAACAGTGGCTGGGAAGAAAAAAGCTCCCAGTAAAAAATAAATAACTTGAGATTCAATTAAAAAAATTGTAACCAAACAAAATGGCAAAACCAAGCAAGAAAGGCGGAGCAAAAAAGCAAAAGAAAAACGTTCCCAACGGAGTCGCTCATATTCAATCTACATTCAATAATACGATCGTGACTATTTCCGATACGAAGGGAGATGTAATTTCCTGGGCATCGGCAGGATCGAGCGGATTTAAAGGAGCGAAAAAAGGAACGCCCTTTGCAGCACAAACTGCAGCAGATAACGCAGCTCGTCAAGCTATCGACCAAGGAATGCGTCAAATAGAAGTGATGGTGAGCGGCCCGGGAGCAGGAAGAGAAACAGCAATTAGAGCACTTCAAGGAGCGGGATTGGAAATTACTTTAATTAGAGATGTTACTCCAATTCCTCATAATGGCTGTCGTCCTCCCAAGCGACGCAGGGTCTAAAACTGCAACAAGAATATATATCATCGCGATCGAACCACGATCGTCTATTTACAAGGGAAAGCAGAATAAAAGTGTTAAACACTTTCCTAGGGGTTTAAGAAAAAGGGAGGTCGCTCTGTGGCGCAAGTAAGAATCGACTGTGTAGAATCTAAAACTCTGAAAAACCAAGTTCAGTATAGCAAATTTGTCTTAGAACCTCTCGAGCGCGGTCAAGGAATTACAGTCGGCAACGCACTCAGGAGAACTTTGCTATCAAACTTGGAAGGAGCGGCAATAACAGCTATTCGGATAGCAGGAGTAAATCACGAATTTGCTAGCCTCGACGGGGTAAGAGAAGATGTTCTAGAAATTATTCTGAACATGAAAGAGATAGCTCTAAAAAGCAATAGCTCTCAACCTCAAATTGGCAGGCTCAAAGTAGCAGGGCCGGCTACGGTAACAGCTAAAGATTTTCTAGTTTCTCCAGAAATAGAAGTTGTCGATCCCAATCAATACGTTGCTACCCTAACCGAAGGGGCGCAATTAGAAATGGAATTTCGCGTTGAAAAAGGGAAAGGATATCGAGCCGTAGAGAGAGGAAAAGACGAATCTAGTTCTATAGATTTTCTGCAAATTGATGCCATCTTCATGCCAGTAACTAAAGTTAAATACAGCGTTGAAGATACTAGAATAGATGGAGCAACTGCCAGAGATAGATTAATTATCGAAATCTGGACGAACGGCAGTTTAAAACCAGAAGAAGCATTATCTCAAGCAGCAGGAATTTTGATCGATCTGTTCGCTCCGATTAAGGATATGAGCCTAGAAGCAATTCCAGAAGATGAAGAAGTTCAAGACGATCCTAACAAACAAATTCCGATCGAAGAATTGCAACTATCTGTAAGGGCTTATAACTGCTTAAAAAGAGCGCAAATCAATACAGTCGCCGATTTATTAGATTACAGTGAAGAAGACTTGTTAGAGATTAAAAACTTCGGTCAAAAATCTGCTGAGGAAGTAATAGAAGCTCTCAACAAACATCTGGGAATTACTTTACCAAGAGAAAAGTCAGCTAAAGCTTAGGGTCGACCTTAAATTATTAACTGAGATTCGACTCAAAGCAAAATTCAACCAGTTGCCAAAAGAACATATTAATAATAGCGAATAATCGTCAAACCATACTACAAGGAGGTAATCAAATGCGTCATCGATGCCGGGTTGCTCGACTCGGGAAACCAGCAGACCAAAGAAAAGCACTACTAAGATCCTTAGCAACAGAACTAATTCGTCATGGCGAAATTAAAACTACTTTAGTTCGAGCTAAAGCCGTACGCCAAGAAGTAGAACGAATGATAACCCTGGCAAAAGATGGCTCTTTGGCAGCAAGAAGAAGAGCCATGGGTTATTTGTACGACAAACAATTAGTCCATGCTCTGTTTGAGGGAGCTAAAGAACGCTACGGCGATCGTCAAGGTGGCTATACTCGTATAGTTAGAACCCTCAAAAGAAGAGGAGATAACACAGAAATGGCGATTATTTCCTTAGTATAAGCAAAGGAGCGACTAGGAAATTAGGCAAACAAACCCTTATTTCCTCTAGCAAATCCAGCAAAAGTAACTTTGTAAAACTTTCGAGCGACTCGATACCCGTGTCTATTTCTTACCAACCAACCTCTCAGCGAGTAGCCCTAATAATTCAATATCTGGGAACTAACTATCATGGATGGCAAAGACAGCCAAATCAATCCACAATACAAGAAGAAATAGAAACAATACTTGCTGAGGTGGTAAGTAAGCCCGTAACTTTACACGGTGCAGGACGTACCGATGCTGGAGTACACGCAGCAGCTCAAGTAGCTCATTTTGAGTATTCAGGCCCGATACCTGCCGATAAATGGGCAAAAATTCTCAATTCCCGACTGCCAAAAGATATATTAATTAGAGGCTCGGCGAAAGTTCCTGCTAATTGGCACGCCCGTTTTTCAGCTTTGTGGCGACGCTATCGTTACACAATATATACAGAAAAACAACCGAACGTCTTTGTTTTACCTTTTTGTTGGCATTATTACCAGCAAGATCTCGAAGAATCCTTAATTGAGGCGGCTTTAAAACCAATGCAAGGAATTCACCATCTAGCAGCGTTCAGGCGCGCGGGTTCAGATCGGCAGCATTCTTGGGTAGAAGTTCAAGAAGTAAAATGCTATCGACAAGGAGGCTTTTTACATCTAGAAATTCAAGCAGATGGTTTTTTATACGGGATGGTAAGACTGTTAGTTGGAATGTTAGTAGAAGTTGGCAACAAGTCGCGATCGCCAGAAAACTTTACCCGATTGTGGCAAGAACAAAGACGAGATCTGGTTAAATATTCGGCCCCAGCAAAAGGACTTTGTCTGTTGAGAGTCGGTTATCCCCACTTTCCTTTTCCGCAAAAGGTTTGGTTCGATACTCAGCCTACTTTCCTGTTTAATAACTAATCGCTAAAAATAACAAACAATATCAAAGAAAATATCGATCGTGATGAGTAAAACACCCCTCCCAACCAAAGAAACTTTAAACCCAAAATGGTATGTTGTCGATGCAGCAGACCAACGTCTGGGTCGTTTAACTAGCGAAATTGCTAAAATCTTGAGAGGAAAAAATAAACCGACTTACACTCCTCATATGGATACCGGGGATTTCGTAATTGTAGTTAATGCTGAAAAAGTGGTAGTAACTGGAAAAAAACCTGCTCAAAAACTTTATCGGCGACATTCAGGACGACCTGGCGGGATGAAAGTGGAAACTTTCAACCAACTGCAAAATCGCATACCAGAAAGAATCATTGAAAAAGCTGTTAAAGGGATGCTACCAAAAAATTCTTTAGGCCGCAAACTATTCACTAAACTAAAAGTTTACTCCGGCCCCGATCATCCCCATCAAGCACAATTACCAGAAGAGTTAAAAATTAATACTATTCCCGTTAGGAGATAAATAATGCAAGCAGAAGAATCAACAAAAGCTATATACTGGGGAACGGGTCGCCGTAAATCTTCAGTAGCCAGAGTTCGTCTAGTTCCCGGTAACGGCGAAGTTAGAGTTAACGATAAGGATGGGGAAACCTATTTTAATCGAATTCCTAGCTACTTGGTTTCTATTAAGGCTCCTTTAGAAACTTTAGGCTTAGAAAATGAGTATGATATCCTAGTTAAAGCACATGGTGGCGGACTAACAGGACAATCTGATGCTGTTAAACTAGGAGTAGCAAGAGCCTTATGCGAACTGTCTCCAGAAAATCGTCAAATTCTTAAAAAAGAAGGTTACTTAACCCGCGATCCTAGAGCAAAAGAACGGAAAAAATACGGTTTACATAAAGCTCGCAAAGCTCCTCAATACTCGAAACGATAAAATTATTATTGAGAAAATCTATAATGACGAGGAGCAGATATCTAATTTAGCAATTAAGTTATTAAGTAGGATAATCTCACTCCTACTTAGGAAAATTTTTAATTCGATCGAGCTGATTGCTAAATTATTTACCCTGAATATTAATATCCTTAACCTAAAAAATTGCCGCAAGGCATTAACCTACGTAAACCAGAAAATAACAAGCGGAAGATAACTATGCCAAAAAAAGGAATTCATCCCGAATGGTATCCAGAAGCCAAAGTGATTTGTAACGGCGAAGTTGTAATGACTGTTGGTTCTACTCAACCAGAAATTCAAGTCGATATTTGGTCTGGAAACCACCCATTTTACACCGGAACTCAGAAAATTATTGATACTGAAGGTCGGGTCGATCGCTTCTTGCGTAAATACGGATTGCTCGATGCAGAAGAAGAAACTGAGGCTAAAGAAAAGTAGCTTCTCAATAGCATATTATCGACCCAGCAGAAATTCTGCTGGGTTTGTATTGTTTGGAAGCAATCTTTGTTTAGCTTTTTTTTGAAGCGTTAAATCGCAGCAAATCTCATGGCCGAATCATATTTACACGAAAAATTAAAATCTGTAGAATCTACTTATCAAGAATTAACCAGACGTTTGGGCGATCCCGATATTGCTACTAATCCCGATGAGTTACAAAAAGTAGCTAAAGCTCGAGCGGATCTCGAAGAAACTGTCAATACTTACAATACTTGGAAAGATACTAACGAAGAATTGATAGGGGCCAGACAGATTCTTAAAGAATCTAACGGCGATCCAGAATTGAAAGAAATGGCAGCTTTAGAAGTTTCGGAATTAGAAACTCAATTAGAAAGTTTGGAAAACAAGCTGAAAATTCTGCTCTTACCTAGCGATCCCAACGACGATAAAAATATTATGTTGGAAATTCGTGCCGGGACTGGTGGTGACGAAGCAAGTATCTGGGCTGGGGATTTAGTGAGAATGTATTCTAAATACGCCGAATCTCAAAAATGGCAGGTCAAATTACTGAGCGAATCTCCTGCGGATATGGGTGGCTTTAAAGAAGCTATTCTCGAAATACAAGGCGATCGAGTCTACAGTCAACTAAAATTTGAAGCGGGAGTTCACCGAGTACAGCGAGTACCGACAACTGAAGCAGGTGGCCGGGTTCACACTTCTACTGCTACAGTTGCAGTAATGCCAGAAGTAGACGATGTAGAAATCGAAATCGATCCGGGGGATATCGAACTAAAAACCGCTCGATCGGGAGGTGCTGGCGGTCAAAACGTCAACAAAGTGGAAACAGCAGTCGATTTAATGCACAAACCGACAGGAATCAGAATCTTTTGTACTGAAGAGCGAAGTCAACTGCAAAACCGCGAACGCGCAATGCAAATTTTACGGGCTAAACTTTACGAAATGAAGTTAGCAGAACAACAACAAGCTGTTAGTTCTATGCGTCGATCGCAGGTAGGTACGGGGGCTAGATCTGAGAAAATTCGCACTTATAATTATAAGGATAACCGAGTCACAGATCACAGATTGGGCGAAAATTTCGCTCTAGCAGGTGCTTTAGAAGGGGATATCGATCGAATGATTCAAACTTGTATCTCTCGAGATCAACAAGAACGTTTGGAAGAGTTAGCTTCTTCTCCTACTTCTGGTATGGAAGTTTTAAATTAATAAGATCGGGCTAACGATTTTTCGGCAGTAGAGATATCAATATTTATTTTCTCTGTTACGAAAAAAAGACTCTGAAGAGATAATTTATTTGTTCTTCTCAGAGTTTTTATTTTATTTAAAAAAATTGTAATTACAGATATTTGATTTTATTAGCGCGCTGCTGCAAACAGTTCCCAGTTTATAGAACGATTATAATTTAACACGTAAAAATATATTTCAGGTTTTAACACTTCTAAGTTTTTATTTGTTCTATAGTTAGATTTTATTTCAAATAATATTAGCATCTAAAAATTATATATTTTATTTTTAGTGCTTAATTTTTTATAGCTAATATATTTTTATTTTAGAGTAAGTGTTTTAGAGATATAATCCTATTTTCTTCTAGATCCCTGGGTTGTTTTGGAAAAAAATATATTTTACTTTTGTCTTGCTGGCGCAATATTGTCGAACAAGTTACTAATTTATTTGTCTTTAAATTGTTTAATATTTTATATGACTCAGTACCATCATCTTTATTTTTCATCTCATCTCTGTTATAAAAAATAGCTGCTTTAAAAGCGATCGAAATAGTACTATTCTGATAACCTTTTTTTGAATTACTGTGATTGTTTAAAGTTAAAAGCATATACATTCTATTCATGGAATCTCTTATTTTTTGTTCGATTTCTTCTAAAGTGCTATCTCTGGTTTTTTTGCTTGTTTCTTTTGGCTGAAGAGATTCCTTTAATTCAATTAGAATAATACTTAATCTATAGTTACTATTTTCAAAATATTGCTGTAAAACGAGTAATGCTATTTCTGTTGTTTTCCCAACAGTTGATATTCCATAGTATTCTTTTTCTAAATTTACTCGCCAAATTTTTATTACTTTTGATTTTTCATCTGAATAATCTAAATTTTCGATACAAACTTTTTTTAGTTTAGATTTTTTAGCTTTTGTTTCTTCTACTTCGATTTGTTCGTTTAAAGGTATTTCTTCAATTATCTGTTCTTTAGCTAAAGCTTTTTGAAACTCTTTTCTAATTAAAAATGGTTCTTTTTCGCTATCCTCATTAAAAACTAAAAACTTTTTCTCTCTATTTTTTTTACTCATCCTCACATTCTTTTTGTCGTTGTAAGTAAATATAATCAGTTAATATTTTATTTGCTCGATCGACTCTTTCAGTAACTTCTCGAAAATCTCTAAAATATACACCATATTCTTCTGCTTCGTAATCAATTATTTTACTTCCACTAAAAAAGTAAACTCCTAACTCTTCTTCAGAAATAGAAGTTTCTGGATTAAAATCTTGTAAGTTTTTATCTGCGATAATTTCTTCGACATCAAGATTATATTCTTCTTTGAGAGTACCTAAATATAAATAGGTATTAACTGCATCTGTTAATAAGGGGCTATGAGTTGTAATTAATACTCGATTATTTTTATTTTTGGTAGTGGCAAATTGAATTAACAAATCGAGTAATTTTATTTGATTTGAAGGGTGTAAATTTTCTTCTGGTTCGTCAATAAATAGAAAATTATCATCTTCTTCAGCCCAATATTTCCAATATAGATATAGTAAAGTTAGTTGGTTAACGGAGGAAGAAGCTAAATACATGGGTAAATTTACACCATTTTCTTTGTTAACTCTAAAAGTAAATTGAATTGGAGATATCCCCTCAAATCTTTCTGTAACAATATCTCCTTGCATTATT
>CAYWIH010000089.1:0-22136 GCA_964458305.1 uncultured bacterium
TTGTTAACGCTAATTCTATTAATCCTACGCCTAATGCGTACCAGCGTACCGTTTTTCCATCCTTATCGGGAATTAAAGGTATGGCCACTGAAGCAGCCAGTGGAAAAAGAATTAAAGTCGTGAGCCAAGGAAATTGTGTGCCGAGCATTATTGTTATCTTGGGTTAGGAAAATATACTTAAATACATATTTGTCGTTACTAATTTTAATCATTAAAAGTGACAAACTCCAGTCAAAAAAGTGACTGACCGACAAAAAATGCTAGTTTTTCAGTATATTTAAGTATTTTTTAAGATTTTTGTCTTTCTTTTAGGGGTCGGGTTTAAGTATTTTTACTCCGAGAGTATTTAACACGATCGGCTCTACTCTAGCTTTAACTCCGAGATCCTCCCAAGCCATTTTCATTGCTGAAGCGACTGCTTGAGTTTTTGTTAACTTTGTTAAAGCAAGAAGAGAAGGGCCGGCACCGCTAATAACCATACCGTAAGCACCAGCAGCAACAGACGCGCTTTTAACTTCTTGATAGCCCTTAATTAAAGTTTGGCGATAGGGTTGGTGCAATCGATCCTCGAGAGCTATAGTTAACCAATCGGCGCGATTGTGTTGTAAGCCTTGTAAAAGCAGTCCGAGACGGGAAATATTAAAAATAGCATCGCTGCGATCGAGGCGATCGGGAAGTACGGAGCGAGCTTCTTGGGTTGAAAGGATAAAATCTGGAATGGCGATTACTGGAATAATATCTCGATGCCAAGGGACTTGAGAAATTTGCCACTTATCCTCTCCTCCGACAGATAATTGACAATTACCTAAAATAGCGGGAACGACATTATCGGGATGGCCTTCGATGGCGATCGCCAGATTAATGATTTCTTGGAGATCTAAAATATTTCCAGCCAAGTAATTTGCCCCTACCAAACCGCCAACAATAGCTGTAGCGGAGCTACCCAAACCCCGACCTAAAGGAAAACCCAATTCAATTTCGCATTTGAGGCGATCGGGGGGCTGTTTTTGGGTGTGTCGATAAAATTCCTTAAAAGCAAGCCAAGCTAAATTAGTGCGATCGGTAGTTATTTTTTCCGCTTCTTCTCCTTTGACAATAATTTCGAGATCTTTAACATCTTCTGTTACCGTAAAAGTGAATTGATTGTAAAGACTTAAAGCAGCCCCCAAACAATCAAAACCAGGGCCGATATTAGCAGTAGTAGCGGGAACGGAAACTTGAACCGAAGTAATATTGGACATTTTTAAAGGACGGGGAGCTTTGCAAAAGAGCTAACAACGACGATCGCAGCTGAGAAATTTTAAGCAGCAAACAGACAACCGACGATGATGCCAACGAGTAAAACAAAACCGAGCCAAACATTTTGGCGAAAAATCTGACCGTAAATTTGTTTGGGGATATCTTGCTGACGCAAACGATTATACTGCCAGATCCAGCCAACAACAGCAACAGACCAAGAAATCCAAAAAAGAGGGTGTAAATTTTTAACTAAAGATAACCAAGCAAATAAAATAGCCGTAGCGGCAAAAAAGAACCCGACAGCATCCGCAGCGCGATCGCCAAAAAATATGGCACTGGAATTGATCCCAATTTTGAGATCGTCCTCGCGATCGGACATAGCATAAACGGTATCGAACCCTAAAGTCCAAAGAACGGTAGCCCCCCACAAAATCCATGTAGCAGAGACTAAATTTTGCGTTACCGCACTCCAACTAATTAAAACAGCAAAACCCCAAGCAATCGAAAGCACCAGTTGGGGAACGGGAAAAACACGTTTTGCTAGGGGATAACAAATAATTACGGGAACTGCGGCAAAAGAGAGCCAAAAACTCAGAGGATTTAAATATAAAGTGAGGACAGCAGCACCGATCGAAGCTATAAAAAAAATAACGATTCCAGTTTTTACTGAAAGAGCGCGAGAAGCAAGAGGTCGTTGGCTGGTGCGATCTACTTGAGGATCGATATTGCGATCCCAAATATCGTTGATCACGCAACCAGCCGCACTAGTAACTAAACTACCAACAACGACGATCGCTACTAAGGGTAAGGGGGGAGTTCCTTCTGCAGCTAAAAATAAAGCCCACAAAGCGGGAATCATTAAAATGAGTCTTCCTTCGGGCTTATGCCAGCGTAGAAGCTTAATAATATTTACCCAGGTAGACTCTTGTTTTTGAAACTCTGTAACCATAATTTTAAAAAGAAATTATCGATCGATCCGTATAGGTTATATCTTTGTTAGGGGGAGTTTAAAGGGAAAAATGTCAACGATCGACTCTATCGAAAAATCTAAATCTGACGAGTCTAATATAAAAGACGATCGCCAACATCCAGAATCTATTGTAGCTGCGATTGATATAGGCACTAATTCCATTCATATGGTAATAGCGCGGGTAGATCCCAAACTTCCCGCCTTTACTATTATTGCTAAAGAAAAAGATACCGTAAGGCTAGGGGAAAAAGACCCCAAAACAGGAAATTTGACCAAAGTCGCGATGGATCGAGCTTTTGCAGCATTAGAGCGGTGTCAAGAATTAGCTTCGAGTCTCAATGCCGATCGGATTATTGCCGTAGCAACCAGTGCGGTGAGAGAAGCACCCAACGGTCGGAATTTTATTCAAAAAATCGCCTTAAAATTGGGTTTGTACGTCGATTTGATTTCGGGGGTAGAAGAAGCGAGGCGCATTTATTTGGGGGTTTTATCGGCATTAGAATTCGACCAGCAACCTCATATTATTATTGATATTGGTGGAGGATCTACCGAAATAATTTTGGCCGACGATCGCGACGCTCGCTTTTTGAGCAGTACTAAAATCGGCGCGGTAAGATTGACTGAAGATTTAGTGAAAAGCGATCCGATTAATCACGAAGATTTCAAAAATTTGCGCGCTCACATTAAAGGTATGCTCGAAAGACCGATCGAACGATTGCGAGCCGAACTCAAACAAGATGAAATCCCTCGTCTGGTGGGAACTTCAGGGACGATCGAAACTTTAGCAACTATCCACGCTTTAAAAAATTTGGGTAGTACTCCCAATCCTCTCAACGGCTACAAGATAACTTACAAAGATGTTGAGAATATAGTGGCAAGTTTGGCAAAAATGAATTATTCGGAGCGTTTTGCAACTCCAGGAATTTCGGACAAACGGGCTGAAATTATCTTGGCTGGTGCTACGATCCTTTTAGAAGCAATGAGCTTGTTAAAAACAGATTCTTTGGTGGTTTGCGAGCGATCGCTCAGAGAAGGGATCATTGTTAATTGGATGCTCGATCGGGGTTTAATTGCCAGTCGTTTGGGCTATCAATCCCAGGTACGCGCTCGCAGCGTGATGAAAATTGCTTATAAGTATCAAGTCGAGTTAGACTACTCTCAACGTATTGCCAATTTCGCCGTCGATCTGTTCGAGCGAACCGCAGGAATGTTGCATAATTGGGATTATAGCTACCGTCAATTACTTTGGGCTGCGGCTATTTTACATAATTGTGGGGTTTATATTTCCCATTCGGCTCATCACAAGCATTCTTATTATTTAATTCGCCACGCCGAGTTATTGGGCTTTACAGAGTTAGATTTGGAAATCATTGCTAATATAGCTCGCTATCATCGCAAAAGTAAGCCCAAAAAGAAACACGATAATTACCAAAAACTACCTGACAAGCAATCTCGACATTTGGTAAGCGAATTAAGTGCCATGTTGCGTATTGCGGTGGCTCTCGATCGCCGTAAAATTGGTGCGATTAAAGGTTTAAAATGCGAGTACGATCGCGATCGCAAAATTCTCTACCTTCATTTAATCCCTTCTTTTCCAAACGATGATTGCGCTTTAGAATTGTGGAGTTTAAATTACAAAAAACAGCCGTTTGAAGAAGAATATGGAGTCGCTGTTTTATCTTTGCTCGATTCTTTCACACCAGGACTAAATTAACTGCGCTTTTGCTATGACAGATTTTCAACTAACCCTCGCACAACATTATCACGAAAGAACTAAATACCATCCAGAAACGATCGCTGCTAAAAATAGATCCTTAGATTGGAACAATCAACCCACAACCCATAAAGAATATAAAATTGGCAATGTTTTCCAATTAAAACCTTATTTATCCCCAAATTTAGATATATCTTCCCAAGCAAATGCCCAATCTTGGCAAAGATTGTCCCAATTTTTATCCTACAGTTACGGTATTACTGCCAAAATTAATACAATGTATGGCGAGCCGATTTATTTGCGATCGGCACCTTCTGCTGGCGGTTTGTATCCGGCTGAAGTATATTTAATTTCTCGCGGTACGGAGATTTTGCCACCAGGATTGTATAATTATCAAGTCCCGACCCATTCTTTAATCCGTTTTTGGGACAGTCATGTTTGGCAAGATTTGGAAGCGGCTTGTTTCAATCATTTAACTTTAGAAAGTACCAAACTGGCTGTTGCAGTTACAGCAGTTTTTTATCGCTCGGCTTGGCGTTACGAAGATCGCGCTTATCGTCGTATTTTACTCGATACCGGGCATTTATTGGGTAACATGGAGCTTGCTGCTGCCATAAGTAATTATCGAACTCATACGATCGGCGGTTTTAACGACGAGGCAATTAATAATTTACTTTATCTCGATCGCGAAGTTGAAGGAACTATTGCTATTCTTGCCTTAGCTGATTTAGAAGATAGCGAACAAGATTTACCCCGATCTATTACTGCCCTGCCGTCTCAAATTTTAACCGATTATCCGCCGATTCCCGATGGTGAATTATTATCTTATTTCCACAAATCTACCCAAATTCAAAACCTAAAATCTCCTAACTCGGCATTAGAATTACGACAAGAAAAAACGATCGAAGATAAGTATAATTTTCCTTTTTGTTTAAAAATTTCTACTCAAACCACACCGATCGACTGGGATAAAAATTTACTTGGTTTGAAAAAAACTATCTTAAAACGTCGTTCTACTCGTTCCTATAGCGGCGCAGAATTAACTGGAGAAGAACTTACTGCTTTATTACATTTTACCTATCAATCTCAAGATTATATTTACCAAGGTTTAGATGCCGAACCAGATTATTTCGATTTAAGTTTAATTGAAACTTTTGTCGCTGTTTCTGGAGTTAAAGATTTAGAAGCTGGCTGTTATTATTATGCTCCCGAAGCCGAAGAATTACGTCAAGTTAGATTTAAAAATTTTAGATCTGAATTGCATTTTTTATGCTTGGGACAAAATTTAGGTAAAGATGCCTCAGCTATAGTATTTCATACCGCAGATTTACAACAAGCAGTTAATAAATACGGCGATCGGGCTTACCGTTATTTACATTTAGATGCCGGCCATTTAGGACAAAGACTAAATTTAGCTGCTATTTATCTTGGTTTGGGCGTTAGCGGTATCGGCGGTTTTTTTGACGACCTTGTTAATGAAGTATTAGGTATTCCCGCCAAAGAAGCAGTAATTTATGTTACTACTTTAGGTTGCCCTCGATCGGGCTGAAATTGAGTTTTAAGAATTACTCGATAAGATCCTAGTATTATTTTTAACCATACTTTCGAGCATTTTATATTCCTATTTCCTTTCGGGATGTTCGATCTTTGGCGAAGGTATTTCTAATTTATTGATCCGATTAATCATTTGATACAATTTCCCAAAATCTCTTTGATTGAAGTCAAAGATCAGACGGGGTAAATTTTCTGTTTCTTCGCCAATTTCTTCCGGTAAAGCTTTCGTTTTTTCAATCCGCCCTTTAACCAAAATATCGCTGAAATCTTGATTTAATTCTTCGACAAACTCATCATTCAATTCTGCATTCAAACGCATGACCAGTTTACCATTAACATAATGAGACGAATGATAAACTCGGTAAAAATTTCTAATTACAGCACAAGCTTCTTCAAGATCGTCGGTAATTGAGTACAAACAAGGATCTTCTGGACTAATTAAACCTCTAGACAACAATTGCGAACATATATACTTATTCCAGGACTGCCAATAATCTCCCCCCGGTTCGTCTATTAATACTAAAGGTGAGGGGCCGTATTTACCAGTTTGACAAAGAGTTAGAGTTTCAAAAGCTTCATCTTGAGTGCCAAAACCGCCAGGAAATAAGGCGATCGCATCGCTTTCTCTCAAAAAGAACAATTTGCGGGTGAAAAAATACTTAAAATCAATTAATTTCGGATCTCCGGCAATATATGGATTAGACTCTTGCTCGAAGGGTAATTTAATATTTAAACCAAAGGAGCTTTCCGATCCTGCTCCCTCGTTACCTGCTTGCATGATACCCCCTCCCGCTCCCGTGAGTACCATAAATCCTAAATCGACGACGCGACGGGCAAATTCTACCGCTAGGAGGTATTCTGAAGACTCAGGAGATATTCTTGCCGATCCAAAAATAGTAATTTTGCGAACGTGACGATAAGGATAAAATACTTTGAACCCTTTTTCTAAGTCTTCTAAAGTGTAGGTTAAAATCTTAAGATCTTGACAATCGACTTCTTCTGTTGCGATTCGCATTAACACTTCGAGCGATCTTTTTAATAACTCACCGTGTTTGAGGTCGGGCAACCGATCGAGTAACTTTGTAATTTCGATCGCAGGTGTGGAATTTGTCTTATTTATAGGAGATAAAGCCATATATTTACCCTTTTGGCTTTCCCTATTGTATCGACTTTAATTATTTAAGCAAACTATTAAGAGACAGTTGTTTGAATTGGCGACAATTGGGTCGGAGGCGATCGCCATTTTAGATCGAACTAAAAATACTCGATCGCCCCTTTTGTCGCTGGTAAAGTTAAAGATATTTTTCTAAAGTATTAGCTAAAGTCGTTTTTGGAACTGCACCCACTACCATATCCACTCTTTGACCGCCTTTAAAAATCATTAAGGTCGGTATGCTGCGGATACCATATTGGCTGGCTACATTGGGATTTTCGTCAGTATTAAGTTTTACTACTTTTACTTGACCTGCATATTGTTCTGCTATTTCGTCCACTACGGGGCCTACCATTCTACAAGGGCCGCACCAGGGGGCCCAAAAATCGACTAAAACGGGAATTTCGCTATCTAAAACATCTTCTTTGAAACTTGCATCCGTGACTGCGGCAGTTGATGACATTCTTAAAATCCTTAACTAGAGCAGATTTCTTTGTGATTTATTTAAATTTATACCATATCAAGGATACAGCAAAGTCAAACAAACGATCGTAGTAACTTATCTCTATTGCAGTTTTAGTCTATTTTTTTAAGACTTGAATTTATTTTTTATGCTTGCGATTTGGCTAATTTTTATGATATTTTAACCAAAACTCTAAGGGTAGAGTATTAATCTAGAAAAAGAACCGCCCGATATAAAATCGGGCGGAGTGTGGTGTGAGGAGTGAACGGAATATGCTTTCCGTTATTTCTATTGTAGGCGACCAATCTTAATTTGATGTTGTTTTCTGATGGTATTAAGAAAATTTTTATCGATTAAATTTTAAATTAAGTAAAAATACTTAAACTTTTACAAAGAAATTATCTTCTTCAAGGAAGCGATCGGCTAGAGAAAGGGAAAAAATTACGGTTAAAATCAAGAAAATAACTGACTCGACTGAGTTTTTAATTCAAAATTACTCAATTGCAAGATTTAACGATAAAAATTAAAAGTTAATCCAAGTAGTTAAAAAAAAATTAAATTAACTTAGAAAAAAAGTAATATCTGCGATCGACCTAAAAAAAAGTTGTTAAAAATTAAATTAAGAAAAAAGTGCTAAGACAAAAATAACCATAGTTCGAGGGATATTTTTAGTTTGTTATCCGAACTTTATAAAGCACTAAGCAAAAGTGGTTGCCGATCGTGCTTCATAACTATTTTGGGATAGATTCTATCTAGATTAAAAATCCTATTAATTTAGCTTTCTTACTAAAGATTAATTAAAATCGTCTCTTGTTTGCCAAAATCGCTTCGATATCTTATTTGAAAAGGATCTTGGCGACGACGACTGATTAAATAAACTGATTCTACTTTAAAAGTGAGAGAATTCCATTGAGGTAGGTTATCTTTTGCTTCGGCAATATTTTTAAATTGACCTACACTTAAATGAGGAGTGAAACCAGCAGCAGATTTTTTTCGTTGTTCGCTACATTGAGGAAAAATTGATTCTAAAATAGCTTGCAATTCTTTTAAAGACTTTTTACCTGCTGGATCTGGCTGCAACCAAGCAGTACAACTTTGACGATGTTTAAAAAAATTATAACTAGCAAAAGTTATTTGAAAAGGCTTAAAAGTTACTAAATTTTTCGTTATTATTGCTGCTGCTTCAAGAAAATATCGATCGGGAAGAAAGCCGTAAAGTAAATTAATATGAGGCATCCAGCGAGCGAATCTGCGATCGAATTTGCGGCGAATATTTTGAATTGGTGGCAAGACTTCCTCTGGAGGTAAGATAGTGACTGCACTGCGATAAACTGGAGTAATTTCAAACAAAGATTTTAATTCCTAAATTTTATTTAATAGAATCTGATATTTTTTTGATTTTTACATATCGTTAGATCTTTATTAAACAGAAAATCTATGAAGCGATCTCAAATACTTTCAGGGATATCGCAATTTTTGATTTGAGATGAGGCAAGTAACTCGATCGTTATCTTAATCTCCGAGCGGATTTTATCGAATTTTACTGTAGTTTTTTGAGTTTTTTTCAATTTTTAAAAATTCAACTTTCCAAGAAATAATCTGATTCGGTATAATAATTAGGTTTCGTTTGAGAAAAATTGCTGAAAATGACACTAGAATTAAAAGTTCCCAGTATTGTTTGCGCTGGCTGCGTAGATAACATCACCAAACAAATTAAAAGTAATTTCCCCAACGCTACCGTTAACATAGATTTAGAGACAAAAATGGTAAACGTGGACACCGAAGCCTCAAAAGATTCGATCGTTCAAGTAATTACTTCAGCAGGACATACTGTCGAGTAAATCCAAACCATTTAGAAAAGCAATCGCCAAAACAAGTAATTAAGATAAACTTTTAGGAATCAGATCGCCACTCTGATTCCCAAATTAAAGAAAATAATAAGCTATAGTATCGATTTAACTGCGCCAGATTTTTTCTAAAACAGCAGCAGGTTCGATATCGACAATACTTCTAGAAGTAGTAGATTGGACGGCTACAGCGCGATCGTTATCTGGAGGCAACAATCTTTTGGGATTTTCAGTAGAGTCCAATAACACAACAGTCTGAGTATTTACTGCTACTGATAAATGAGTTACAGCACTATGGTTGCAAATTGTTAAATCCGCACCAGAAATAATAGCTGCTTCTTTACCGACATCTACAGGAGAAGTAACTTTGAGGGAGGGAATATCTTGCGCCATCATATCCACCCATTCAAAATTGCCTTGACAATCGAGTAGAACGATCGGAACTCCCGGTTGTTTGTTATTAATATCTCTAACTATTCGTTCCCATTTAGAAACAGGATAGATTCGATCGGTTTCGTTTTCGGGAGAATTGTGAAATAAGATGTAACCGCTTTCTTTAATATCCAAGCGTGCTTTTTCTGCTTCAGCCCAATCGAGATCTTCAGTAGGTATGCTCACCTTTAATTCAGGACAAGGTTTGTCAATACTAAGGCCTTTCAGTAGATCGTGATAAGTATTAGCAAGATATTGTTCGGTATTTATTGGTACTGGTTTGGAAAAATACCAAGAATTTTCTCTTTTGTAGCCTACGCGAACTGGAATATTCAGCCAGAGTAGTAAACCAACTGGCCAACCTTTTGCCGAACTAACAGCAATATCATATTCTACCTCGCGGATTTGACCTAAAAGATTGAGATAATCTGTTAAAGTGTTGCGATCTGGAAAATTGAAAGTCAAAACTCGATTAACTTGGGGACAAACCCGATAAGCACCTCGGGCGCGGGGTTCGACAACAACATCCACGATCGCCTTGGGATATTTTTCCTTGAGATCGACCAAAGTAGGAAAAAAAAGAACTTGATCGCCGATTCCACCAGGGATGAGGGCTAGTATTCGCATCTCTTATTGTATAGATGTTATAGATTCAGAATCATAATATCAGCGTTTAGACAACAGCAGAGATCGTCTTGAATCTAATCTAAAGATCTGCCGATCTCACTCAGTTGGTTGAGATACGATTTAGGTTGAGAAATTCTTTGTTTGATATCTTTATGAATTATTCCGATACCGAAGATCGACCTTTACCTGATTCTGAAAACCAAACCGAGACCGTGAAATACGGCGAAAGAGCGATAGAAGCAGGAAAATTAATTACTTTCCCCAATCCTCGCCCCGGAAGACGCTATTTTATTAATATTACGCTGCCAGAATTTACCTGCAAATGTCCTTTTTCTGGCTATCCCGATTTTGCCAAAATAAATATTCAATATTGTCCAGACAAAAGAGTTGTCGAGTTAAAAGCGATCAAACTATACATCAATAGCTATCGCGATCGCTATATTTCACACGAAGAATCCGTCAATCAGATTTTAGATGATTTTGTGGCTGCAGCCGATCCGATCGAAGTCAAAATAACCGGCGATTTTTCCCCGCGCGGTAACGTTCATACTGTTATCGAAGTCGAACACCATCAATCGGAATCGAAATCTTAGGAGTTTCAAGGCGTTTTCTTAAGAAATATAACAACTTTAACGTCATAGCGTTAAAACCGCTTGACAGCAAAAGACAAAGGAGGGAATATATTCGTATGCCCGGGTAAAAAAAATGAAAGAACAATGCAAGAGAAACAAAAAGTTACCCTTTATTTACCTTCAGGACTTCACCGTCAGCTCAAGATTAGAGCCGCTATAGATTCTGAATCTATGTCGGCAATGGTAGAAAGAGCGATAAACTTCTATTTAGAACATCCAGAACAAGTAGAAGAAGAGCAATTTCGCCAAGGAAAAACGCATCAAGTGCATATATGTCCAGAATGTAATGCAGCGATGGTAATGCGAGAAGGGCAAATGGTATCTTTGAAAAAACAAGAAACTAGCGTAATATCTGAAGACTTTCCTTTAGAAGAAGTAACCGAAAAAGTGACCCAGGGTAAAACTCAGGGAGAAGAAGAGTTGGTTCCATGCTAAATAGGCTTGGGGAGTACCGATTTAAAAGAGGTGAGTGGTTAAACCGTAAATAATAAGCAGGTCGATAATGATGAAAGAAGAGCTAAGTATTCTAATTCAAGCTCAATACCCCCTGATATACCTCGTAACTCATGAAGAGGAGCGAGCAGAACAAGAAATTGTCAGAATAGCTCAAATGAAGACTCAACATAAAAGAGTCTTTGTTTGGACGGTTACCCACGGTATAGTTGAGTACGGACAACCTCGACAAACAACTCAGCACAATACGGTCTCCTCAGAAGCCGCAGTGGAGTGGGTAATCAGACAAAGAGAACCGGGTATATATATATTTAAAGATTTACATCCATTTTTTGAATCGGGAGCATCGGCAGCAACAACACGAAAATTGCGGGACGCGATCGCTTCGTTTAAAGGAACGGAAAAAATAATTATATTAATGTCTCCGGTACAAAGAGTACCGATCGAGTTAGAAAAAGAGGTAGTGGCTCTAGATTATGCCTTACCGACTTTACAAGAATTAAATCAAGTACTCGATCGACAATTAGAAAAAATTAAAAATCGTCGTATCAGCACCGAAGTAAGGGAAAAATTACTTAAAGCAACTTTAGGATTGACCAAAGACGAAGCCGAAAAAGTATATCGCAAAGCTTACGTTAAAGCCAAACGTCTGACAGAAGACGAGGTAGAAGTCGTTCTTTCGGAGAAAAAACAACTAATTCGCCGCAACGGAATTTTAGACTACATCGAAGAAGACGAAACGATCGACTCGATCGGCGGTTTAGAGGAGTTAAAATATTGGCTCAAACAAAGAGCGAACGCCTTTACAGAGAAAGCCAGAGAATACGGTTTACCCCAACCCAAAGGTATGTTGATCTTAGGCGTACCAGGCTGCGGTAAATCCCTGACAGCAAAAACAACCGCTCGGTTGTGGGGCTTGCCACTGTTACGCTTGGACATGGGTAGAGTTTACGATGGTTCGACAGTAGGGCGATCGGAAGCTAATTTAAGAAACGCCCTCAAAACAGCAGAGTCTATTTCTCCTGCGATCCTGTTTATCGACGAATTAGATAAAGCTTTTGCCGGAAGTAGCGGATCGGCAGACTCCGATGGAGGTACATCGAGCCGGATTTTTGGGTCTTTCCTAACCTGGATGCAAGAAAAAACTTCCCCAGTATTCGTAATGGCAACAGCTAACCGAGTCGAAAGACTGCCAGGTGAGTTTTTACGAAAAGGGCGTTTCGACGAAATATTTTTTGTGGATTTACCGAATAAAGAAGAGCGTCAAGACATATTCAAAATCCACCTAACTAAGCGTCGTTCCGATATTTCTCGCTTCGATATCGAACAATTGGCGAAAGTTTCAGAAGGTTTTTCTGGGGCAGAGATCGAGCAGGCAATAATCGCAGCAATGTATGAAGCCTTCGCTCAAGATGAAAGGGAGTTTACGCAGTTGGATATAATAGCTGCAATTAAAGCAACCTTACCTCTATCCCGGACAATGACAGAACAGGTAACTGCTCTCAGAGATTGGGCCAGACAGAGAGCCAGACCTGCATCTGCCTCCGTAGCTGAGTATCAGCGATTGGAGTTTTAAAGGCTTTCTCCTGCTTTAAGCGGGAGCAAAGGCTAGCAAATTGCTAGCAGTTTAATAACCGCCCCTAGGGGCAAACTATAAAAGTTGTTGTTTAGTTCTATTATACTGGAGGAATCCAAATGTCTCATTTCAGCACTCTACGCACCAAAATCACTGATGCCGAAATTCTCAAAGCTTCTTTGCGCGACCTAGGTATCACTGTAAAAACTAATGATGATGTTCGTGGTTACAACGGTCAAAGAGTTCGTTCCGACATCGTTGCTGTTCTCGAAGGCGAATACGATTTAGGTTGGTCTTGCAACAGCGATGGCAGCTTCGATCTAATTGCTGACCTCTGGGGCGTAGCTAAAAAGCACAATCAAACAGAACTTATTAACTCCATCAACCAAAAATACGCTGTTAACAAAACTTTAGCAGAAGTAAAACAGCAAGGCTTACAAAACGCCAACGTGAAGTTAGTTCTTCAAAAATAAGATTTTTTGAAGCGCGTTCCCAAGTAAAGGGGTTAATCAAAAGTAGGTTAGCCCTTTTTTCTGATTATCTCGATCGGGCCCGATCTAATAATGACCGGGCCCGATCGTGTTTTAAACCATAGCTGGAGAAGCAGACCAACGTCCGATCGCCTTGGCAATAACTGATAGTTCGGTAATTAAATTCTCGTATTCTTCTGGGGTTAAAGATTGAGGGCCGTCAGAAAGAGCCTTAGCTGGGTTAGGATGAACTTCAATCATTAAAGCATCCGCACCAGCAGCGATCGCCGCTTTAGCCATAGCCGGGACGTATTCAGACCAACCAGTACCGTGAGAAGGATCGATAGCGATCGGCAAATGAGTTAAAGTGTGCAATACTGGTAAAACAGATAAATCGAGAGTATTGCGAGTGTACTTGCGATCGAAACTGCGAATACCGCGCTCGCATAAAATTACATTAGGATTGCCAGCAGCTAAAATATATTCTGCAGCCATCAACCATTCATCGATAGTTGCCGACATTCCGCGTTTGAGAAATACAGGTTTATTTCGAGCACCGACTTTTTTAAGCAAGGCGAAATTTTGCATATTTCTCGCCCCCACTTGTAAAATATCGGCCACTTCAGCAATTTTATCTACATCAGCGGTATCCATCACTTCGGTAATGATGCCTAAACCGCTGGCCTCTCTTGCTTTTGCTAATAAACCTAAAGCACTTTCTCCGTGTCCTTGAAAAGAATAAGGAGAAGTTCGGGGCTTGTAAGCACCACCGCGCAAAAATTGAGCACCAGCAGCTTTGACGCGTTTTGCCGTTTCGACAATCATCTCTTCATTCTCTACCGAACAGGGGCCGGCAATTTGCACGATAGGATGCTTTCTGCCAAATGTTACCGGGCCGTTGGGAGTAGCAACTACAACTTCGGACTCTTCTCCGTGGCGAAAATCCAAACTAGCCCGTTTGTAAGGTTTTTCTACTCGCAAAACTTCTTCGATCGAATGACTAATTTCCTGAATTTGTAAAGGATCTAAATCGGCAGTATCTCCAACTAAGCCGATAATCGTCTTATGTTTGCCTTCAATTTTTTCTGGAGTTAAACCCCAACTTGTAAATTCTTTGCTAATGCGATCGATTTCGGCTTCGGGAGTTCCTACTTTCATTACTACAATCATATTTTTCCTTAGCTTTTGTTTATTAGCATTTCGATCTTACAACTAGCTCTAGTTTAGCTTTGGGATTAATCGCAAACTCGATCGCCACCTAATTTTACAGCTCGATTCAGGGCGCGATCGGCTTGGGTCATGATAGTTTTATAAGAAGATTCTAAGGTCGGTATGATGCTGGCAACTCCCAAACTAATACTTAATTTTGAATTGGGTAAATCTAGCTTTAAATCTATTACTGCGAGGCGAATTTGATGGGCCAGATCCATTGCTGAAACTGGATCGCTGTTGGGTAGAACTAAAACATATTTTTGACCGTTGTAACGAGCTACTAAGTGTCCCGGATGTTTGATAAGAGAACGAATAGTATTGGCGACTTTTAGCAAATACTCATCTCTGGCACGCTCGTTGTATTCTTGAAAATTATCTATATTACAAGCAATTAAAGATAGCCATTGTTTTTCCCAAGCCATGCGCTGCCATTCTTGTTTAAGATATTCATCGCAGCGACGGCGATTGGCTATTTTAGTTAAACTATCGTAATTAGCCAAAAAATTTAACTGTTGAAATAATGCTTCTTTTTGAGCTAATTTAATGCGCTCTAATTCTGCTTGTTTGCGTTGAGTAATATCTTGAAAAATAGCGATCGCATAAACTATTTTACCGTCGCGATAGATCGGTCTTGCGGACATTTCTAAGCTAATAATTCGTTCTTTTTTGTGGATTTCTAAATTGTCAACTGTTATTTTTTCGCCGTTAAAAGCCCGCATTATTGGTTGGCGATCGAGGGGGTATTTTTGTTTAGTGTCAGCAAAATAAGCTTGATAAATCTCTGTTATTTTTTTTCCTATAACCCGTTCTCGTTCTTCTATGCTTAAAATCTTTTCTCCGTTTTGATTGATATAAACTATTTTACCTTCAGGATCTGCAGCACAAATACCGATCGGAACTGTATTTAAAAATTGGGCTAGTTTTTTTTCATTTTCTTGCAGTTTGTTTGCTAATTCTTCTCGATCTTTTTGTGCTGATAGTTCTTTTTTTAAAATAGATTTTATTTGCTTGATTTGTTTTAAAGTCTTTTTAGTAGTAATTTCTAAATCTTTAAAATCAATTGGTTTTACTAAAAAATCGTAAGCTCCCAAATTCATTGCTTTTCTAATATTTGCCATATCTCCATAAGCAGAAACAATAACTGCTTTGAGAAAAGGATTGAGTTCTTGTATTCTTTGTAAAAGAGTCAAGCCGTCCATTAAGGGCATATTAATATCGGTTAAAACCATATCTATATCTGGTTTGTCGGCTAACTTTTCTAATGCTTCGACACCATTACTAGCAAAAAAGAATTCTAATTCATTCTCTTTAATTTTTTTTCTAAATTTTTGACGAAGTAAAATTTCTAAATCTGGTTCGTCATCCACAACCAGTATTTTTGATACCATGATTTTATCCTAATATTTTTCTTAATTGTAATATTTTTGTTTTGATTAATTCTAATTGTATAGGTTTATTAAAATAATAATCGGCGCGAAGATTTGTTAATAAGGTTCTGCTGCGATCGCTTCCTATTCCGTCAATGGTAAAAACTTTTATTTCTCGGTGTTTCGATTTTAAAATTTCAAGTAATTGAGTTCCGCTGATTCCTGGCAAACCAATATCCGACAAAATCAAGACTAAAGCGGGGGATTCTCGATCGGAATTGATATATTCTAATGTACTTTCCCCTGAATCAAAAAAACTAAAATTTAAAATATTTGCTTTAATTTCTTTTCTAAATTTTTGTCCGAATAAAATTAACATATCCTCGTTACAATCTACTATTAATATTTCCATAGTTAGATTTTTGTATTTTTAATTTCTTTTTTGGGAAAAGCGATCGTAAATTCTGTATATTCTCCCAGCTCCGAGCGAACGTCAATTTTTCCGAGGTGTCTTTCAACAATAATTTCATAGCTTAAAGATAAACCCAAACCAGTACCTTCTCCGGTAGGTTTAGTAGTATAAAAATGTTCAAAAATTCGCTCTATTTCTTCGGGAGGTATGCCAACTCCATTGTCCCAAATTTTCACTTCTACGGTTTCGGCTAAATTTTTACTAGTGACTCGAATTAAAGGAGAAAAATTACCGATCTCTTCTTTTTTCTTAAGATTAACGGCATAACAAGCATTATTAATAATATTGAGAAAAACTCGATTAATATCTTGAGGAATTAGAGTTAATTCGGGAATTTTATAATCGTAATAAGTTTCGATCGTCGCATTAAATAAAATATCTTTAGCCCGCATTCCGTGATAAGCGAGATTGATCGATTCTGCTAAAAGATCGTTAAGATTGACCGGTTGCCAATTGCCCGGGCCGCCGCGAGAATGTAATAACATACTGCTAACTATTTTCTCGGCTCGGTGTCCGTGATGTTCGATTTTAGTGACATTAGTTTCTAAATCTTGAATAATTTCGGTCAGATCGCTAAAAGTTTCTTCATCCAAGACATCTTTGTGATTTTCGATCTCTTCTAAAACTTCTCGAGTTAAATCGACAGCGAGTTGAGCAAAGTTATTAATAAAATTGAGAGGATTGCGGATTTCATGAGCAATTCCTGCAGTAAGACCCCCCAAAGAAGCTAATTTTTCTTGAGCGATCATTTGTTTTTGTGCTGCTTTGAGTTGTTTGAGAGTTGATTTTAATTGTGCGTTTTTAGAAACTAATTCTTGAGTTCTTTGTTTTACCTTTATTTCTAGAAGTTGAGAATATTCTTTTTCTTGTTCTATGAGTTGGTTTTGGGTTGATTGTAATTCTTGGAGAATATTTTCTAACTCTTCGACTTGAGCGCGAATTTGACGATCGCGTTTGAGAACTTGAGAACTCATAAAATTAAAACCCCGAGCTAAAACGCCGATCTCATCGTCACCGTCGATTATAATCGTATTGGGAAAATCGCCCCGGGCTAGTTGTTGGGTAGCGTTGGTTAATCTTTGTACTCTAGCGACGATCGAATTAGCGATCCAGATACCGACTACAGTCGCGATCGCGCCGCCAATGCAACCAAAAAACCAAATCGAGAGCCAAAGACTTTGTTTTTGTTTTTGTAGGGGTAAAAGGGACTCGAGCAATACTAATTCTAATTGAGCGTTGTTGAGCCGAGATATTTCTACGGTTTTTCCTAAATAAATTTGAGAGCCGATTTTTACTATTTTAGGAATAGATTCTGGCATCGGTCTTTGCCAAACTGAGTTCTTGGCTGAAGCTAAAGTAGAAGCAATTACTTCGCCTCTGTTGAAGGCTACTAGTTGATTTGAATTATTGCCGATAAATTGGTCGAGCAAGTTATCATTCATTGCCGTACCGACGACGATCGCCCCTTTGACACCTTCTCTATCTCGGATCGGTGCTGCTCCAATTAAAATCGATTGGCTGTGATTTCGCGCCGAAAAAATACTTGATAAATAGACACCTTTTAAAACTTGCGATCGCACTTGATTTGTTGCTAAATCTGCCGAGATTAATTCATTTTTTCGCAGATCTAGTAATATTTCTCCTGTTTCATCCATTACCTGAATGAAGTCTAGTTCTAAAGTCGATTCGATCGATAATAGATTTTTAAGTAACAGATTTCGAGCGGTTTTTTCAGTTGCTGTCTTTAAATTAGAGCTTTCTGCTAATAATTCCGCGCTCGATCTTAAAAAAGCTGCTTCTTTTTCAAATTCTCTTAAAATTAAAGCGGCTAATTCAGAGGTCGATTTTTTTTGGTTTTCTTCTAAATTTTTGGTTGACCAGTAGCCGATTCCCCACATCCCCACGCTCCACAAACTGAAAAATACTCCCAAAAAAGGGAGGATAATTTGTTGCTTGAGGGAAAATTTTTTATACATATCTAATTTCCCTAATATTTTGTAATTTCTACCATTTAACGAAAAAAAAGACTACAAATCTAGTAAAAATCAATCATTCAAAGAGTAGTTAACTATTATTCTGAATTAGCGAGTGTAGCCGTATTAAACAGAAACGGTATTAGGCGATCTATTTTATTTTTTATTTTGTTCAAAATAAATATTTAACATATTTTTAAGTTTTTCCAAAGATATCTTGGGGGGATTTAATTAAAATTTACTTATAGGCTAGTTGTAATATTCAAAAATATGCTGGGGATTGATGAATAATTGTCAATCGATAAAAGAACAACTGACAATTAAACAAGATCTAAGCTTTTGGGTTTACGCCACTTTTATAAATTGTTTGAATCGTTTGAATGATTTTTTCTAAAATCGAGCGATCGTTTTTATTAACTGGATTTAATTCTTGCAATTTAGTTAATAGTTTGGTTTCTTCGGTGTGAACCACATTATCTTTATAAACTATATTGCTGATTCGTTCTAAAAGATAATAATAATCTTCTTCTGTGTTGTAAGTATTCAAATAATCTTTCAACCAAACGTAACATTCATTCGGTTCGATCGGTTTGGCTTCTGAGAGCATCAATTTAATTTCAGGATCGTCAGCGACTTTATTGTCTTTCGCTTTGCGATGTAAATATTCTCTTTCTTCGGGTTGAATAGCACCATCGATCCAAGCCACACCGATTAAAATTTTGATAATTTTTTTACACTTTTCGTTGTTCATAATTATCTTCCCTCCTTTTTTGTAACTTAACCATAAAAAAACCATCCATATTACGAACGTGAGGCCAAACTTTAACCATCCCGTGGCGATCGCAAAAAGCGGCCACAGGAGAATTTGAATCTGGCATCGCGATCCGCCAATCAGGATTATAATCGAGAAACGAGCGAATTATTCTTTCGTTTTCCCTCAAATTCAAGGTACAAGTAGCATACACTAATATGCCCTCTGGTTTAACCCAAGCAGCAGAGCGATCGAGAATTTTTTGTTGTAGAATCACTAACTCTTCTATTTGTTCGGGTTTTTGTCGCCAGCGAATGTCAGGATGTCTGTGAAGCGTACCCAAACCGGAACAAGGGGCATCGACTAAGACTCGATCGGCTTTATTATTAAACTTAGATAAACTGGTGCTGTCTGCTGATAAAATTTGAATCGATTTTAATTGTAAACGTCGCGCATTTTCCTCTACTTTAGCCAAGCGTTTGGTGGCGCGATCGACAGCCCAAATTGTTCCTTTATCTCCCATAATTTCGGCGATGTGAGTTGTTTTACCTCCAGGTGCAGCACAAGCATCGATAACAGTTTCTCCCGGTTGAGGATCTAACAAATAACTGACAAGTTGCGCGCTACTATCCTGAACTGTCCACCAACCCTCATTGAAACCTGGTAATTTGGGAATTGCACCCACACCTCCAACCATTCTCAAAGTTTGCGGCAAATGAGGCACTCTAGAAACGGTTACTCCAGCCTTAACTAATGCCGCTTCTACAGTTTCAATTGATGTTATTAGTATATTAACGCGCAGATCGATCGCTGGCGGTTTATTAAACCATTGACACAATTTTTCGATTGCTTCTAATTCTAAATTTTCGCGCCAAATTTCTAAAATCCAGTCAGGAAAGCTATATTTTACTGCCAAACTTGTTAAAGGATCTGCGGGTAATTTTAGAGGATCTTCACCACCATTAGCCAAACGGATATACTGTCGCAGCAAACCATTTACCACACCGCTTAATTTATTTAAACCGTTTTCCTTAGCTAATTCTACACTAGTATTGACCGCAGCAGAATCGGGAACGCGATCGACGTAGCGCAATTGATACAATCCTAAATGTAAGATAATTCGCAATGCTGGAGGTTGTCGATCGGCTTTTTTTGTAGCTAAGCGATCGATCAGACTGTCGAGGGTTCTTTTTCTTCTGACGATACCATATACTAACTCACAGACCAAAGCGCGATCGTTATTTTTAAGGTCGCTTTTAATTAAAACGCGATCGAGAGCAATATCTGTATAAGCACCCCTACGATAAATATCCCCCAAAGCAATCAAAGCTAATTGACGCGGATTTTGAGATGTTATTATTTTTTTTGTCATTATTTTATTGAATTTTGAGGTGGGGGCGATCGCTTCAGTATTTTACATGAAAAATATATAGTTTTAACTTTTAATAACTTTATTGGAGATGATTAATAGAATTTTTTTAAAGAATCCGTACTCGATTATCATTAATGAACTTTATTTTTGAAAATTCATCTTGAGAACAAACTGTGAAATCGAGCTTAATCATATATTTTTGAAAACATCGAATTATTTCATTTTTTATGAATTCAATTTGATTGAATTCATTTTTGTTAGGATAGACTAATATGATATCTATATCATCAAAAATTTGGTATCTAAGGTAAGAACCAAAAAGATAAACTTGAAACTTGTTGTTAATTACTTTACTTTCTCTCAAATCTTGATAAAACCTCCGTATTCTCCGGTCTCTTTCCTCATTAAGTAAATAATTGAGAAATCTTTCTCCTTTATGAGGAATAGCTCCCATAAACTCCCTAAGTTTAAAAAGGCCTATCTTGCTTCTAATACACTGTATCTTAGCACTTTCAGAGTAACATGAGTAAGGATTAGAGCAAATAATAGCATCTATGTTTGGATCGGTAAATAAAATTTTTTCGAATGTGTATTCAGTAAAATAATATGTATTGGTTACAAACACTTTTAATTTTCTTTTATCTTTCAGAAATACCTCAAATATTGCAACATTCCAAACTTCCATTTTTTCAATAAATGAATGATTGGCTAAAAAGTTCTTAACGTATTTATAGATTGTATCTCTTCGATATTCAATCTCTTCCCCTTCTATAACTTTTAAATTTTGTGTTTGTATACCCAATTTGTTTTTCACAAAATAATCGAACTCCAGTGGAAAAAGCTTATAGTCATTTACTTTGTCTTCAAAAAGGCAGTTTTCCTTGAAAGAATCTGCATGAATTTTATAATTACGCATTTGTCTATAAAGTTCCCAGGGATAGAAATTACCTTTATTAGCTTCAATTAAATCAATAATTCTTTGGTTATTGGGTAAAATTGTGTCTAGGCATCTTCTTCTCCATATCTTTTGTGTATCTCCCGAATTTCCTTCCCTTGCTAGATTTGAAAACGGCCCGTATTCTTGAAAAATTAATTTATTTTCCTCTAAAAGATCGTTTACTTCTTGTAATATCTTTTTTTCGCTAGTGATTACTGGAATCTTAAAAAGTGCTGAAATTCTTTTTGAATGGTTATCTTTCCAATTGCAAATTTCTTCGACTGAATATTTTTCCTCAAGCTCATCTATAATTTTATGACAATCAAGGCAGAGCATAATTAAGTTTGATATGCCATTCTTATCTATAAAATTAGCTAAATTATGCTCCGATCTAGGGCCAGTATTTCCTACCCCAATAATATGAGCAGCATTAGCTATACTAACAGATTCGCCCTCAATATCCGAAAATAAATATCTATTACAATTAGGGTTTTGACAATATCCTCCGCATTGACACCATAGTTTTCTTTTAGTATTGGTTGGTATTGAATCTCTAGACATTTAAAAAGTTTTTATTTGATTATTTAACCTAAATTTAGGTTATAAAACTAAGATTTTCAACAAGATATTTTTGATATAGATCTTTAATTTCTGAATATAGATCTCATTTCGATCGTCTTTAATGAAAAAAATTAAAACTATACCTGTTTAATAAACATCAAAACAAATATAAAAAAATTCTTCCCCATATTAAAGATGAGGAAGGGAAAAATATCGATAGTCAAATTCAGTTGTATCAAAATAATTTCGATCGCATTTAACTCATTGTCGCACCAGAACGATCGTAGTTTTTGCGAAAAGTGGGATGGGGTTTTCCTTGAATACTACCCCAGTAACCACTGTTATAAATATTCATGCCTAT
>CAYWIH010000090.1:0-19468 GCA_964458305.1 uncultured bacterium
GATCTGCACCACTTAGATCTGCATGATGGAAGTTTGTGTCTGTAAGATCTGCATTTGTAAGATCTGTAAAACAAAAGTTTGCGTTATTAAAGTCTCTATATTTAAGAATACAATTTTGCAAATTTAAAAAACTAAGACATTCAAAAGCTAATATATTTTCAAAGTCTAGTCTTTGACCTTGTAATCTTGAGATCCAAGTACCAAAAGCATCATTTGAACCCCAATTAATATTAGAAAGTTTTCGAGTATTTCTCGCACAAGCATTTAATACAATTAATAAAGCTTCTTCAGCATTCCGAGATTGGCGCATTTCTTCTTTAAAATTAGGTCTATTTTTTAAACCTTCCATCGGCATACCGTTAGCCATTACATATTCAATTAAACGGCATAAAGTTAATTGCCAATTGCTAATTAATTCTCGATCTTCTGCGTAAATTAAACTTATCTCATCCAAGATAAAGTTAAATATATATCGATCCATACCTGTTTTACCGCAAAGAGTTGCCCATCTGATTAAAGCTTCTCTTTCGTCAAAACCATCGAGACAGTCTTCTTTGCGCCTTTCTAAATTTTTATGAATATAGATAATTTCTGTGACAATGCGTTTTGCTGTTAAAAATTCACTGAAACTTTTATGAGTAAATTCAAAAGTCTTTTCGCTTCCTGAAAGGCGATCGCTTTCCCGAAAATAAAAAGCAATTAAAAATCGAGTCACAACAGTTGTTTTTGAATCATCTTGAAAACTATTTTTAAAGCTTTCTAAAATACCTTTAAGTCCGCTATTCTCGCATCTTTTTTCTATTTCACTTACTGTAGTCGATCGACTTTCACGATGCCAAGATGATATAGCAATTTCTTGCAGAATATTAATAAAATTTTGCTGGCTAATTCCTTTAATGATTTGATTACCTTGTTTTTCGTAATCTCTTTGATAAACTCGCTCTAATAAATATTGATATATTTCATTTAGCTTAGTATTTTTAGTAAATTTAAATCGATTATTTTCATCAGAATCTTCAAAAGCAAATGCTACTAAATAATTTAAAAGAGGTTGGGCAGTAATTTCAGTTAAATTTTCTGTATTTAATTTAGCAGGAAGTCCAGGATAATTTTTACCTATTGCTCGACCATATTTTTGCCACCAAATTTGACGCTGGTCTTCTGCTAATAAATTATTAGTATTTATATAGTTTTCTCTTTCCGCTTCTGGAATAAAATACGGCAATAAATAAAGTAATTGCTGCGAATTTTTAAATTTAATTTTATGTGCTTCAATAACTACTTCTCTACCAGTAATTAAAACTTGCAAACGAGTTTTTTCTAGATTAAAAAGCTCTACTTTGCTAAAAACTTGGTCGACAAAATTTCTAGCAGTCTCGGCAGCAATTTTACCCTGCATCGATAATTCATCTAAACCATCGAAAATAATAAATAATCTCAAATTTGCATTTTTACTGTCTAAAGGATTTTCAATTAGATAAGAATTAAAATCTATAAAACTTGCCACAGCTTCTATCAAATCTTTGGCAAATTCTAATCTATGTAAGGGAATATATAAAACATTAATATCCCCTTTTTTTGCTATTTTTGCTGCGAATATTTTAGCAAAAGAAGATTTACCACTTCCCGGCCCTCCTGTCAACAATCTAATCCCATCGTTAGAGTCGGCTTTTTCTAACCATTTCTCTAATTCTTCATCTAAATTAACAACAACTTTTTGATATTTTTTTTCTTCGTTAATATCCGATCGAGAATAGCTTTTATTACTTTCCTTTTCTGCTTCAACTTTATAATAAGACCTCAGATCTACATAAATTTGTTTCAGACTGAAAGATTCCGTAAATATTGATTCTTCTACTAATTTTTGCAACCAAGCATGATATCTCAACCATCCAAATGCTTGTTTTTCAGCCAAACTAAAAGGTGTATTTAATCTTTCTTTGAGGCAATTATAATCCTTAGATAGCCATTGTTCGTTTAAAGCTGAAATAAAATACGCAGGAAAACGATTTTTAAGATTGTTTATATCGCTATCGCGATCGATAAATTGTTTTAACCAATTAGCAAATTCTGTTTTTAATTTTCCAACAAAAGGCAAATCGATCGCATTATTATAAAATCGATCGCCTATAATAATTTCATCATTTTCTAAATAAGAATCAAATCGATCTATTAAAATATTTCTAATCTCTTCTTTATTCGGTTCTCTGGTTAGTAAAAGTTGGTTTTCTGTTAATAAAGTATCGATCGCGCTAGCAAAAGAACGCGTAATTAAAAAATAAGCAACTTCTCCGGGTTTAGCATTGACACCAAAAGCAGCAGAAATATCGACACCACTTTCAGCTAAAGATTCCCACTTTAAAGAAATAGCTCTTATCCCTGCTTTAATTAAAGCTACAGATAAATCTTTCTGGTTTATATTAATATTCTTATCTTGGATTTTTTCTAAGATATTTAGCGGTTTTTCTACTTTTATTCCAGGCATAGATATTTAATAATTGTTAATTAAAGTAAGCTGAAATACAAAATTAAACTCTAATTATACCAATTCTAAAAATTAATCCGATCCATTTTTCTCAGTGTTTCCGGTGTCTTTGATGTCTCCATTAGCTATTAGTTATCTCCGAGTCTCAGAAAAATCTTAAAATATGCTTAATTTAAATTAGACAGTTGAGTCTTAATTTATCATGACCCCACCGGATCTTATCGAGCTAGCCAGAAAAGGAAATCTTAAAGCGATCGCCACAATAATCAGAGATACGATACCACAAAATGTCAAATTAGTCCAATGGAAATTGCAAGATAATTGCTTAAAAATTGTTTTAGTAGGAGAAACTTTACCGGAGAAAAAATTAGTATTATTAATAGGCGATCGCTTGAGAAATTTAGAAATAGATTGTATCGCTAAAATAGCGGTTTGTGGCAAAATAATTAAACAAAGTTCGCCGCAATGGAACGAAGAATTAAAACTTATCAATAATAAGATTTTATCTAAAAAAAGAGCGCGATCGAAACAAAAAAAAAGCAATTTTGTGAAAAGTTTAAAAACCTTTAATTTTAATTCTATATTTCCCTATAAGGAAGCTTTAAGTTGGAGTTTATATAAAACTAATTTTGTCAGAATTTTATTGTTTTTTGGTTTGTTTCCTTGGATAGTTACTTTTGTCGCCGGATATTTTGGCTTTAAAGAACTTAAAGAAATAGCTTGGGTTTTAGGGATTTATTATGCTTCTATTTGGGGAGTGGTATTATTTAACTTAATTAAACCTCCTAGTTTTGCTTGGGGAGAAACTATTAAATGTGTTTTTTTTACTGCTTTTATTGGCATTCCCTTATTATTAATGGCCCAAAAATATCCCCCATTTAGTTTTCTTTATAATGCTACTAATTCCCCAAAAATTTTAGTTAGGATATTTGGCTTTATTTTGGGAGTAGGATTGTTAGAAGAAACTTGTAAGAGTTTGCCTATTTATTTATTAATTTTGGAGGCTAAAAAATTACAAGAACCACTGACAGGGGCTTTTTATGGGGCAATGTCTGGATTGGGATTTGCGATCGCAGAAGGTGCGAGCTATTCTATACGATACGCGATCGGTTTGCTCGAAGGGGATGTTCCTGTTACTAATTACGTTTTATTTAGTACGGTTCGTTTTATTTCTTTGCCTTTAATTCATGCAATGTGGGCTGGAATAGTTGGCTATTTTTTTGGTTTGGCAGCAATCAATCCATCTCGAAAAAATGCGATAATTTTTATTGGTATTGCAGTCTCGGCGGTTTTACACGGTTTGTACGATACTTTTTCTAATACTTTAGTTGGTCTGGGTATTTTAACTTTTTCAATTTTGTTATTTGTAACTTATTTGCGCCGCAGCAAAGATATGGTTAAAGAAATGAGAGAAGCAGAAATAACTAATAAAAAATCTTAATTATTAGCTATTAACTGCTTGGAATTTAAATTACACAATTACTGATAGTTGACTGGCAACAAGCTCGGGACTGTTTTCGAGGATCGCAAATTGCTGTTGAGCTACTCCACCTATTCCGTCGGCATCGAAGTAAAGCGCGCCAGTAGTGTTATCGTAGACAAAACGATGGTTTGCAGTCGTCGCGCTAGAACCAATATGAAGTAAAATCGGATCTAAACGACCAACTACCAATCCAGGATCGAATCCAGTTGCAGAAATGCGAATTTTATCGTTATCGATCGCATTTATATCGGTAATAGTATCGATTCCTTCGTTAAGATTCAAGAATACAAAGTAATCTTTGCCCGCTCCACCAGTTAAAGTATCGTTACCATTGCCACCAACTAAAGTATCGTTACCTTCTCCACCAGTTAAAGTATCGTTACCTTCTCCACCTCTGAGCAAATCGTTTCCAATTCCGCCATCAAGCAGATCGTTGCCGTTTTTACCTCTTAAAGTATCGTTTCCTTCTAAACCGCGAATCAGATCGTTACTAGCAACGCCACTAATATCTTCACTATTAATTGTACCGATAATTTCGTTTAAGCTATTATTTGGCGGTGCGATCGTATCCAAACGAAAATTGAGGTTTTGAATTCTGAGATCTGCTACTGGGGAAGTATCGACTATGTTTAAAGGATTATTTTGACTGAAATTAGCAGCCAAAAATTCCGCTAAAGCATCTTGTTCCGATCCGTTGGCTGCAAATGTGGCTAAACCCGTTCTCGGTGCGGTATCCGCAGCAGCTAAGTCTACTCGATCGGGTGCGGATAAAGTATTAAAAGTATAGCCATCACCACCATTAGCCAGAAAATTGAGAGTCACTAGACGGAAACTGCGGTTAGGATCTCCTTGTATTTGACCGTCGATCGCGATATTATCGATTATACTGCCGCTAGCTTCGTCAAAAACTGCTAAAGATCTTACTCTTTGTCCTGGCGGTAAATCTGGATCGAAACTGAATCTCAAACCGCTAACTTGAGGAAAACTTCCCGGTGTCGCCCCCGGTGCTACCGCAGCTAAAGCCGTTTCAATGACGTTTAAAAGTTCGCTAGCTGTAGCGGTTAATAATGTCAAACCGTTGTTAAAGCGCAGCGCGTTTTGAATGTCTGTTTGCGAAATTGCTCCTTCAGGTTTGCCAGTTAAATCGTTGCCAGCAGGAGGTAGTTCGATCGGTTCTAACGCTCCAGGAGGGGTTACAATTTCTCCAATATTATCGCGAATTCCCCCACCATTTTTAATCGAAATTACCACATTCGGATCGCTTTGTCTGGCGATCGCTAAATTAGCATCTGCGGTTAAATTGCCTAAATTAGTTTCTTGGGTGCGAATATTGAGTCGATCGCCGTTGAGAAAATTGCTAGTTACCCCAAAAAAGTTACTGTCTAAATTGAGGATAACTTGTTGCAAAGCATCTGTAATCGCAACTATTTCTGGATCGGGAGTTCCGCCAACAGCAGCTACTCCTGGCGCGTCGGTAGCGTAAACACCGCTAATATTAGGATCGATACTTTGCGGTATTATAACCCCATTCGCGTCAAAATCGACCACCAAACGACCGACATACTGATAATTTCCTTCAGTATTAATTACCGCGATCGGATTGCCATCGGCAGCAGTTGCTAAAATAGGATAAGGGCCCGCAGCAATATCTCCAGCTCGCAGGCGATCGGTAGAATCTGCTAATAAAGTATTAGATCCTCCAGCCATAATAATATCTACATTTCGCAACAAAGGTGCTAATTGCTGTTCTAAACTTATTTGCTGCAAGTGGGAGAGTAAAACTACTTTATTTAAGCCCGGGTTAGCCGCAATTAAACTATCTACCGAATTTTGCACGATCGCGGCTAAAGCGGTAATATCTTGGGGGTTGAGGGGAGATATACCCACGTTACCCGGTGAAGAAATACTAGCTAAAATCGGAGTTGTAAGTCCGACTACGCCAATTTTTTCGCCGTTAACGGTGACGATCGCGTTTTCGGCAATTTTACCGGCAATAGAACTCGCTTCTTGCCCGTTAGCAGTTACTAATGGGGCTAAGTTAGGATCGCTACTAAAGTCTAAATTGGCACTCAAATAGGGGAAATTTGCCCCCGGATAGGCTAGATCTGGTGCAATGACCGATCGCACTAATTCCGTTCCTAAATCGAATTCGTGATTGCCAAAGGCGATCGCTTCAAATCCAAGTTCGTTTTGTATAATTATATCGGCTCGACCGCTACCTGCTTGTCCTAACAGGGGTGCTAAACTAGGATCTGCCGCAGCATCTAAAAATAAACCGGGAATGTATGCATCTCCCGAGGATAATGTCAAGGTGTTGCCATAGTCTAAAATTCCGTCGTTGTTGGCATCTTGGTTTTTTAAAGCATTCAGTACCGCAGAAAAACGGGGTGCGTTTTCTAATGCTGAGATTCCCGCTTCTTGGTCGGAGGCGTGGAGCAGTTGTAAAGTAAAGGTATTGTTTGCTGGGGGTGTGGTTGCTAAATTTAAACTAACTACTGCCGGATCGTGATCGGTGACTTGGTTGGCAAATTGAGAATTAACGCGGACAATATCGTATTCTGCCAGGTTATTGAGGCTGTTACTGACTAAAATATGATCTAGTGCTTGGGAATTGCCCTGAAAATTGTAAGTATAACGTTCTTTTGGTACTAAGGTTTCCGTTAAATTATTTAAAACTGGGTTGTTACCACCTTTAAGGATATCGAGGGGACTGTTAAATTCAAATTCATTTAAATCTCCCAAGACGATAACTTTAGCATTAGGATCTGTTGCCAGAATACCATCGACAAAGTCGTTAACTGCTTGCGCTTGTCCTTCTCTTTTGGTAACATTCCCGTTAGCTGGGGGCTGGATCGTACCGAATAAAGGATCGCTACCGCCTTTAGAAGAAAAATGATTGTTAACTACAGTTACTTCTTGTCCGTTAAAAAGAAACTTAGCCGCTAAAGACTGACGACTGTTGGTAAATGCTGGGTTTCCCTGTCCGATCGCAGTTAGAGAATTAGCAACTAAATCGACTCGATCGCTTCTGTATAAATAGCCTACCCGAATATTTCCCCCCGGTTGTCCCCCAGAAGTACCATCTACAGGTGCAATTTCTGCGTAAGTATAAACAGGCCCTCCAGCAGCAATAATAGCATCGATTAAAGTCCGAGCGGTTAGATCGCCACTAACAATACCATCGTTAGTCGATCCGCTATTATCTTGAATTTCCTGCAAGCCAATAATATCGGGCGATCGCAAATTATTAACAATTTGTCCTGCTAAACCGTTAATTTTAGCGATCGGATCGCCAGGATCGAGATTTTCAACGTTAAAAGTAGCTACCGTCAAGCGATCGACATTACCGACTAAATTAGTAGTTTCTGGCGTTAACGTACCTGGTGTAAGGGTAAAAGCTTCCGTTGGTATGACTTCGTAATTACCAAAAGCATAACTAACTACCCCAGTAACATCACTGAGGCGATCGCCCACATTAACATTAGGTGTCGGAGTATTAAAAACACCACCATCGACATCAATTTGAATTCTTTCGGGATTAAAATCTTGAGGTGAAATAGTAATTCCCCCATCATTATTTACTCCCGTAGCATTTTGTCCGTTACTTGCTAAAGTATATATTTCTCCGAAACGATTAGTAGGTGCAACTGCGATCGGATCTCTTACCGTGACTCGCATTCCTTCTAAACTTTCAAAAAAATTAATCCCATCGGGACTAATATTACTAGTAGGCGGTATCCTGCCAGTATTGCCGATTATTACTGGTGCTGGTAAAATATTACCCGTGGAAAGGGTTGTAATTGCCGTTGGGTTAGATATTTGGGTGGTAGAAAGATTGCCGCTATTTACACCTCCGGGAGTAAATTCGCTTACCGTACCCGATATTAGCACCTCATCCCCGACAGCTACAGTAGGAGCAGAACCAGTAAAAACAAAGATACCATCGGAAGTAGCAATATTTCCATCAGCTACGGTATCTTGTAAGTAAAATCCGTTAGAATCAACGGCGGTAACAATAGCCGTCTCTATCGTTACTAATTGGCCTGCTAAAAGAGAAGTTAAGCCAGTACCTTGAACGTCGCTAATTCTTACCATAAATTTGCTCGCTACGCAAAATATTTTAGATTAAATTTTTGTTGTCCTAGTTAGCTAGTTTACCAAAGTATATTTGAATAAAAAAATAAATTTTTTGGATTTTTCTAAAAAAAAGCGATCGCCAAAATTGAATCGAGCGATCGAAAATAAAATATTGCAAAAACTGATAAAAAACCAATTAACTTCTTTTTAAAGCTTCAATTTGGTCGTTAAACAAGTCGGTAAAGATGCTCAAAACCGTGCGATTTTCGTTAATTTTAATATTAGCCGTCACCGACATTCCCGTTTGTAAATTAATCTTTTGTCCGCGAACTGAAAGCTGTTGAGATTCTAATTCGATTTTAACAGGAAAGCGATAGAAATTATTAATTTGGTCGGGAGGTAAAGCATCAGAACCAACATAAACTACTTTACCTTTAATATCGCCAAACTCGCTAAAAGGAAAAGAATCGATCCGCACGTCTACGTTAAGATCTTTGCCCTCACTTTGGGCGATCGCAAATTTTTCCGCCACGAAACCAATATCTTGGTTAGTAACAAAAACCTCAGCAATCAAACCATCATTAGGAACGATTTTCAAAATAGTTTCAGCTTGATTGGACTCTAAAACTCCTAGAGGAGCAACTTGAAGGTCAAAAACTTTTCCCGCAACTGGCGCGGTTATTTGTTGATAATCTAAAGTAGTTTGAGACTGTTTAATTTGAGCGTCCAATTCAGCCATTCGTCTTTGATTTTCGACTAATCTAGCTGTTAGTTGGGAGTCAATTTCAGCGATGCGCTTTTGATTTTCGCCCCTGCGATCTAAGATATCTTTTCTAGTTATATCGACGGTATTTGCTAAATTACTTCTGGCTTGAGCGATACTAAATGCAAGACGTTGTTGCTCGGTAATTAATTGCCTTACTTGTGATTGTTGGGTTTGAACTTCTTGCTCTTGGTTAACATATTGAAGGCGAGCGATGCCACCCGATTCTACCAAAGGTTGGATTTGATTTAAGATCTCTGTTTGGGTCTTCAAACGAGCTTGCGCGTCTTCTAATTGGATGTTAGTTTGGTTTAATTGTTCTCGTAATTGTTGAACTTCTAATTGAGCCGCAGCGCGACGAGAATTTAATTCAGCATTAGCAGCTCTCAACCTAATATTTTGTTCGGGAGATAATTGGGCAGTATTGCCGCTAAGTTGAGCTTCATAAAGCTGATTTTCTGCCATTAAAGCAATCCGATTTCTCGCTAAAGCTTTCAAGCCCAGAGGCAAATTTAAATTGTTTAATTCTCGCTCTAAAGTCGCCCCATCTCGATTGTTAATTAAAGCTTCGTAAAACTTACTTTCAACATAAAGAGATTGTAGCTGTTGGCGCAAAGAATCGAGTTGAGCTTGAGTGATATCCGTATCTAAAGTTAATAAAAGCTTGCCTTTTTGGACTTCATCCCCTTCTTCAACTTCTACTGAAGAGACGACAGCGCGACCGTTGATGGGAACTTTAACTTCTCTTACCTTGCCGATCGGCTCTAGTTTGCCTTGAGCGGGGACTACTTGCTCGATTTTTGCCGTAGCTGCCCAAATTACGGTAAAAGTAGTTACCCCCATGATAGTAGCGGCGATCGCTTTGGCCCAGATCGAAGATTGTTTTAAAACTACGGGTTGGTCGAAATTAAAATTGCCGTAATTATTTTGTTTTTTAGAGCCGTTACCGTTAGAACCTTTGCCACCGGAGCTAGTTTCTGGAGCTTTTTGCTTGGCAGTTTTCCCTGTTTCGACAGAGTTACCCACCTTGAGAGGATGACTGTTTTTGGGATTCATAATACTTAATTATAGTTGTGATTTGATGCCTTCTTGTTGCTGATATAAAGAATAATAGCGTCCTCGCAAAGACATTAATTCCTCGTGAGTCCCTTCTTCAACTACCCCACCTTGATGCATCATGACGATCGCGTCTGCGTGGGCGATCGTGCCGAGACGGTGTGTAATAAATAGAACTGTGGTGTTTTGAAAAGCTTCAGCTAAATTGAGACAAACTTCTTGCTCGGTGGCATAATCTAAAGCACTGGTTGCTTCGTCCAATACCAAAATGCGAGGTTTTTGCAGGATCGATCGAGCTAGGGCTATTCTTTGTCTTTGACCGCCAGATAAACCCGCTCCTCTTTCGCCGACGCGAGTGTTGTAGCCGTTTGGCAAGCCCATGATGAAGTCGTGAGCGACTGCTACTTTAGCTGCTTCGATAATTTCGTCGCTGGTTGCTTCGGGAGTGGTTAAAGCGATATTTTCTTGTACCGTACCGTCGAATAAGAGGGTTTCTTGGGGTACTACTCCGATTTGACGGCGCAAGGAGTACAATTCTACTTTACTAATATCGTAGCCGTCGATAATTACTCGCCCCGATTCTGGTTCGTAGAGTCTCGAGACTAATTTGGTTAAAGTACTTTTACCCGCACCACTTTGCCCGACGATGCCGACAAAAGTTCCGGCCGGAAAATCGAGGTTAACGTTATTTAATTGTAAAGGGCCGCCGCTTTTAAAACGAAAAGAAACGTTTTCGTATTTTACTGCACCTTCGATCGGAGGCATGGGGATATTTCTGCGATCTTGTTCTGCTTCTTGGGGAGTATCGACAATATCGGCCAGTCGTTCGAGAGATAGGGCTGTTTGTTGGAAGTTTTGCCACAGTTGTCCCAAACGCAGGATCGGCGAAGTTACGTATCCGGCAATAATACGGAAAGCGATTAATTGTCCTAAAGTTATTTCTCCTTGCAAGACTAAAGCAGTCCCGGCCCACAAAACTAACAAGCCAGAAAGTTTGTTGAGGAAGTTACTGGCCGAACTGGAAAAAGTAGAAGTAATTACGGTATTAAACCCAGCACTGACGTAACGGGCGTAACGTTCTTGCCATTGCCAGCGCGATCGCAGTTCGATATTTTGGGCTTTGACTGTTTGTATTCCCGACATCACCTCGACTAGGTGGGATTGGGTTTGGGCGTTTCTTTCGGCTTTAATTCGCAACTGGTGGCGAATGATCGGGGCCATGACGAAGGTGATGGCGAATAATACGGGTACTACTGCTAAAGCTACTAATGTCAGCAGCGGGCTGTAAATTACCATCACGACGATATAAACCACCGAGAAGACGGCATCTAAAACCGCAGTTAGTGCCGTACCGGTTAAAAACTGACGAATGTTTTCTAATTCGTTGATTCTGGTCGATATTTCCCCAACCGGACGGCGTTCGAAGTATCTTAAGGGCAATCTTAAGAGGTGATCGATGATCTGCGAACCCAAGGACATATCGATCCGGTTGGTGGCATCTACGAATAGATAGGTTCGCAAACTGCCCAAAATTGCTTCAAATATTGCTAACGTAACGAGCAAAAATCCCAAAACCGTTAAGGTATCGGGACTGTTTTTAACGATCACCACGTCGATGATTACCTGAATCATCAAAGGGTTAACTAAAGCAAATAATTGGACGAAAAATGAAGAAATTAAAACTAAACTGAGTACGCCGCGATACTTGGATAAAGCTGGTAAAAACCACCGCCAACTAAAACGTTCTTGGGGGGTTTCTTTGGTGGCTTGCAGCAATAAAACTTGTCCGACTTTGGGGCCGTTAGGTCTTCCTTCAATTTCTTCGCCCCAAGTCTCAAAAAATTCGGCGGGTTTTTGCTTTTTAATTAACCGACCTCTTTCTGGCTGGGCGATAACTAAGTTTTTCTCGCTAATTTCATAGACGATCGCCAAGCTATCTTCCCACATTACTAAAGCTGGGGCGTTCAGTCTGCTAAAAGCTGTGGTAGGTACGTTTACTAGTTGTCCCGTCAGTCCCATCAGTTCGATCACCGCGCCGCAAAAGGGTAGAGAAAGATAATCGTGACGGTTTAATTGATCTTCGAGGATGCGGTTGATTACTTCTTTACGGAACGGCATTCCATAATACTTGCTCAGCATTTGAAAGATTGCCAGTCCCGCTTCTAGGGGGTCTCTACCTCTAATATAAGGATAGTTTTGCCCGAAATTGCGCTCGCTGCTCGTGGCTCGACCGTCGGGGTCGTAGCTTGTAAAATGTTCTGGGGGCGATTCTTGCCAGTCTGGTTCGGCGTAGGGAATTGCTTCGAGTTCTTGTTGTGCTGCTTCGGGATGGGTCTCGAGGGAATTTACTCCCCTCAGTTCTAAATTATTGGCTCTTTCGAGCATTTCTCGCTCGCGATCGTCAATCTCTACTTCTGCTAGTTCGATCGTCCGCAAACCCAGCAAACGGGCTGGTGTTTTTTCGGTTACTTCGATCGCTTCTGCCCCGTCTTCGAGGATTTTACCGGATATTTTTCCGGTTACTTCTCCGCTACTGATAAACCAAGCTTTATTTGGGTCTAATTCTTGTGCTGAATGCTTTCCTGGCGATAGGTAGACGATTTCGCTCGATTGTTTGAGTCTTTGGGCTAGGTCTTTGAGGTTGCCGCTTACTCTGGCTTGCTCTGCTAAATAAGCTCCGAGCAGATCGTAAACTTCGATTAAGGAAATTCGCTCTAAAAATCCTTGTTTGAATTGGGGATATTCTTCTAGCAGTCTGACTAGTTCTTGGTTGCTGAGGTTCAAACCGATTACTTCGGAACTGGCGATCGCCGTTTCGCAACTTTTTCCTCTGACTATATTAGTTGCTCCGACTATTCCTCCTGCTTCGAGCAATTCTAATGTTAAAGGTTTATTGTCGATCGGATCGTATCCTAAAGATCTTACTTTTCCTTCGTAGATTATGACGAGGGAATTGAGGAATTTTTCTCGCACTGCGACTACTTGACCCATACGGTAGCGCAATGGTTTCATTTTTCTGGCTAAGTCGGCTCTGGTTTCGCTCGGTAATAACGACCACGGCGAAGTTCTTGAGATAAATTTTTCTATATCGCTCGGTTCGTAACTCATAATACTCTTTTAAGCAGTGAATCTCAGTTTTTTGGTCTCAATCGTTCTTTATTCTGTTTGTTTTTAGCAAGATTGCTGAGAAAGTAGCTTTCTTATATACATTTTGTTAGTTATTTTTTACATTATTTTTTAAACAAATAATTATATTCTACATATTAATATCTAGTTGAAAATTCAGCTACTAAATTGCTGTTTTTTTTAATTTAAAGTTTTTTTTATTTTCTTTTTATTATCTTAATAAAATAGCTATACAAAGAGCCAACTTTTTCGAGTTTGAGGTAGTATAATGGTATTTTTTAAAACAAAATACTAATAATAAGCCAATATAACCGAGCAATGAAAACTATTTAAACTGTGCGATCGTGACCCAGTTTACTGAGATAAAAAAGTTTCGATCGGGTAATATTAGACTTTAATCTAAGCTGACCTAAAATATGGTAGACGATCGATTTGACCCGTTAAATTTGTTCGGAGGATTCTTGCGAATTAGCATTAGATTCTGTCGGGGTTTCTAGGGAAACTTGCTCCTGTAATTGTTTTAACAACCAAGCCTGAAATTTTTCTTCGAGCAATCGCTTGCTAGTTCCTTCATCAAATTGAGCGGGAATTGTTTTATCCAAACGAGCAATTACCATCCATTCCCCTAGTGCTAAAGGTGGGATAATCTCTCCTGGTTTGTTGTTAACGAGTATTTTGCCGAGTTGAGGATGAAGCGCGCCAATTTCTACCGGCCCGACTAAACCCCCCGTATTCGCTTCTGGCCCTTGGGAATAGGTCTTAGCCAGGTCGCTAAAAGAATTTTCCTCATCTAAGAGTCTAAAATAGAGTTCTTGGGCGATACCGGGATCTTTGGTACGAATGAGAGAATAAATCACTCGATCCAATCTAGTTTTGTGCTGAAGAAATTCCGATTCTAGTTGGGGGCCCCAAGTATTTTGTTTGAATTTAGCTAATTTAAGATTTTGCAGTATCCTCGCTTTGAGTTGTTCGGGACTCATCCAATGTTTTTGTCTCCAAACTTCAAGCTGTTCGGGGTTGGGAATTTGATTTTGTTGACAAAATTGTTGCAGTGCTAGTTTTTCTTCTTCGGGGGTGCATTCGATTGGTGCGATCGCAGTTTCGATAATAATTTCTTTAGCTAACTGGGGAATCATTTGATATCCAGCCAGTTTCGAGATAATATCTTTTTGTTCTACAATGCGATCGCCTATTTTTAATTTAGATTCCATCAAGATTCGATCGTGCTATTTTCCCTATTCAAATAGTTATTTTGAAGCCAAAAGGGGTAAGATTGCCTTAGATAACATAAAGTTTTTTGATTGTTTGTCCCATCTTCGAGTTACCAAGAGATCTTTGGCGATCGATAATACTAATCCCGAAACTAAAATTGAGACTGCATCGCAATTGAGAAAAATCACCCTACAGATGAATTAACTTAACTGACTTGGCAATTCTGAGTTGAGCTAGTTTTAGCAATATTAAACAGAAACGACCTCGGATCGAGCGATTAAAAATCTATTTTTGCTTGCTAAGTGCAACTTATTTTATAGTTTATAAAGATTTTCTTATTACTTCTTAACTAAAAATCTGAAAGGTTTAAAATATAGGAATTAGAAACAGGGAAAATATAGATTGGTTGCGATCTAAAATAATCAAATGAAAAACGGAATTCTCGATAACAGACCAAAAATCGAGCTATTATCTAGCGGGCTAACTATAATAGCACAACAAATGCCGGTTGAAGCAGTTAATTTAAATCTCTGGATCGATGTAGGTTCGGCAGTAGAAGGGGACGAAATTAACGGCATGGCTCATTTTTTGGAACACATGGTATTCAAAGGAACTCCAAGGCTAAAAATCGGCGAATTCGAGCGAGCGATCGAAGAAAAAGGTGCGGTCACAAACGCAGCAACTAGTCAGGAATACACTCATTATTATATCACCACGGCACCTCAAGATTTTGCAGATTTAGCATCGTTACAATTAGATGTAGTTTTAAATCCTCATTTAGATGAAGTAGCTTTCGAGCGAGAAAAATCGGTAATTTTAGAAGAGATTAGAAGGTCGGAAGATAGCCCGCGTCGGCGCAGTTTTTACCGCGCGATGGAAACTTGTTTCGATCGTTTACCGTATCGTCGTCCGGTATTAGGTAAAGAAGAAATAATCGCGAATTTACGATCGGAACAAATGCGAGAATTTCACGATCGCTACTATCAACCTAAATCGATTGTGGCGGCAGTAGTAGGAAATTTACCTGAAGAAAAATTAATTGAAATAGTTACGGAAGGATATCAAGAAGTTAGCGGAAAAATATTATCTGAAACGAGGGAAAAAAATCGCCAAAAATTAAACCCAGAACCAGCTTTTAATTCGATCGTGCGAAAAGAATACAGCGATCGACAGCTGCAACAAGCTAGATTAATAATGCTTTGGAAAGTACCGGGAACGGATCGATTATTGGAAACTGATGCCTTAGACGTATTGGCAGCAATTTTAGGACAAGGTAAAGTATCCCGTTTATTTCGCGATCTAAGAGAAGATAAAAAACTAGTCGATCGGATCGGAGTTAGTAACATAACCCAAGCAATTCAAGGAGTATTTTATATTTCGGTAGTTTTGCCTTCAGCTAACATACCTAAAGTAGAAAAAGCGATCGCAGAACATATTAGAAAAATTCAAAGAGAACCCCTCGAAAAAAAAGAGATCGATCGGATTCGTACTAAAGTAGCAAATCGCTTTATTTTTGCCAATGAAAGACCGGGAAGTAGAGCCAATCTTTACGGATATTATTATTGCTTGCTAGGAGATTTAGACCCAGCTTTAAACTACTGCGATCGGATTCAAGCTTTGCAAGCCGAAGATTTACAAGCAGCCGCTCAAAAATATCTCAATCCCGATGCTTATGGCATAGTTATTATTCGACCCGAAGCAACTAATTAATCGAAGAAAAAAGAAAATGTGGACGGAAATAGCAGCAGAAATATCTAAAAATATCGGAGCAAAATTTACAGTAGACGATTATAATTCTGTAAGTGGCGGTTGTATCAATCAAGGTTATCGAATTAAAAATAAAGATCGCAGTTATTTTGTCAAATTAAACCGAGCCGATCGCATAGAAATGTTTGCAGCCGAAGCATTAGGTTTAAAACAAATGTTAGCCACCAATACTATTCGAGTTCCCAAACCGATTTGTTGGGGGAGTAAGGGTAATAATAGTTACATTGTGATGGAATGGTTAGAATTTGCTAGCGGCGATCCAAAATCTTGGCAGGAAATGGGCCAAAAACTAGCAAAAATGCACCGAGTTAAGGTCAGTTCTAAATTTGGTTGGGAAGTTAACAATACGATCGGAGATACCCCACAAATAAATACAAAAATAGAAAATTGGGCAGATTTTTTTGCAGAACATCGGATCGGCTATCAAATAAAATTAGCCAGAAGAAAAGGCGGTAATTTTTCTAGTGAAATAGTAGAAGTTGTTAGAAAAAAATTAGCCGACAGACAACCACAACCATCCCTAGTACACGGCGATCTTTGGTCGGGAAATGCTGCTGTTACCATTAAAGGAGAACCAGTAATTTTAGATCCGGCTACTTATTGGGGCGATCGCGAGGTAGATATAGCGATGACGGAAGTTTTTGGCGGTTTTCCGGCTGCTTTTTATCGCGGATACAGTCAAGAATGGGAATTAGATCCTGGCTATCAGCAACGCAAAAAGATCTACAATCTATATCACATTCTCAATCATTTTAATCTCTTTGGCGGCGGTTACGGTTCTCAAGCGAGTCGGATGATTTCTCAAATTACGAGTTAAAAGCAACAAAGCGATCGCCCCGTCAATAAAGATCCAAACCAGGATGCGATCGCTTCTTAAATTTGCTAAATTCCAGTTAAATACTTACGAAGATAGCCCAATTCTGTTATTATGGCCTTTAACGAAAACGTTTTTTCCGACGGGCTACTGCTTTGCGTTTTTTCTTCTCGATGGGGGTTTCAAAGTGGCGACGGCGTTTGATATCCGCGAAAATACCGGCTTTGGATACCTGACGCTTAAAACGACGTAAAGCTGATTCTATATTTTCATTTTGTCCTACAACCACTTGGGTCATTCAGTTTCCTCCTATACGTGCGATAAATTGTGAGATTGTCAGATCCGATTTATTTACTGAGATACTTGCCAGACAATCCCAATACCTTATTTTGGTTCTAGAATATAACATTGTAACAAACACTGAGTATAGCCGTCTAAAAACAGCCACACTTAGTGCTAATACATTCTATCGTGACTCAGATATTAATGTAAAAAATGACGAGTTCCGGTCATCACCATAATCAAACCCAATTCGTCAGCAGCCTTAATAGAATCTTTATCTCGAATCGAACCACCAGGTTGAACGATCGCAGTTATTCCTGCTGCTGCTGCGGTACGTACCGAGTCGTCAAACGGAAAGAAACCATCGCTAGCTAGAGTACCCCCTCTAGCTCCATCTCCGGCTAATTCTAGGGCTATTTTAGCAGCACCGACGCGATTCATTTGCCCCGCACCCACACCCAAAGTAGTAAGATTTTTAGTAACGACGATCGCGTTAGACTTTACGTGTTTGGCAACTTTCCAAGCAAACATTAATTCTTCGATTTGTTCGGGAGTAGGTTGTTTTTGGGTCGCTACTTGCCATTGTTCGGTATTTTCGACTATTTCATCTGCTGATTGGACTAATAAACCTCCGGCGATCGCTTTAACGGTTTCCCTCAATCCTTGCTTTAATTCTGGCAATAATAATACCCTTAATTTGGACTTAGCTGCTAAGATTTCTTTTGCTGTCTCATCGCATCCAGGTGCAACTACGCATTCTAAAAAAGTTTTAGTCAGTGCTTCTGCGGTGGTAGGATCGATGGGCTGATTTAAAGCAACTATACCGCCAAAAGCAGAGAGCGAATCGGCATTAAAAGCCTTTTCGTAAGCTTCACTGAGGGTTTTCCCTACCGCTACCCCGCAGGGATTAGTATGTTTTAAAACCGCGGCTGTCGGCTTTTCTGGGTCAAATTCAGCAATAATGCGCCTTGCTGCTTCTAAATCTACCAAATTATTGTAACTCAGTTCTTTTCCCTGAATTTTATTAGCTGCAGCCCATCCTGTCGGTACAGTTCCAGTTTGATACCAAGAAGCATTTTGGTGGGGATTTTCCCCATAACGCAAAGATTGTAATTCAGTTCCCGATAAACTGTAATAATAAGGTAACTCGCCCCGCAAATTGAGTTTGGCAAAATAAGCAGAGATAGCGCGGTCGTATGCTTGAGTTAAAGCAAAAGTTTCTCCAGCCATTTTTTGGCGAAAAGCTAGGTTAATATCCCCTTTTTCAGTTTTCAACAATTGTAAATATTCGTCGTAATATTGGGGACTAGATAAGACTGTTAGGTTAGCAAAATTTTTCGCCGCAGCTCTCAACATCGCCGGGCCGCCGATATCTATTTTTTCGATCGCATTCGCTAAAGCACAGTTAGGATCGGCGATCGTCTGCTCGAAAGGATATAAATTTACTACCACGAGATCGATCGGACGAATATCGTTAGCTTCCATATCCGCTAGATCCGATGCTAAATCTTTTCTTCCTAATATCCCTCCGTGAATGCGAGGGTGAAGGGTTTTAACTCTTCCTGCTAATATTTCAGGAGATCCTGTATAGTCGCTTACTTTTGTAACTTTTAAACCCGCATCTTGTAATACTTTTGCAGTTCCACCGCTACTAATTAATTCAAATTCGAATTCTGTTACTAATTGGCGGGCTAAGTCAATTATTCCCGTTTTATCCGATACGCTTAGCAATGCCAGACGCTTCATATATCTAGCCTATTTTATCCTCGATTACTTTGTTATTATCGCGCTCGATCGCCAAATATTGAGAACAAGTTTACTCTCATCACATATTTTTAAAAATAAAAGGGATAATTTTTGCAAAAAAAAGTCTGGTTTGGCACGGGTCGACCTGCTAGAGCGTCTCTTTGTTCGCCTTTTTGTCACTTATATGTAATATGTTTTTTGTGACTCAATTTTTGCTATCTTTACAGCGCGATCGAGCTTATTGTAGTTGATATATTACAGAGAAAAATTGAATGGCGTTTCTCCTGTAATCCTCTTGATATATAGATTTTAGATAAAAAATTTAAAAAATAGAAAAAACCCTTGACAGCTTTATAGTATTTATGTAGTATAAAAATATAGCGAGCGAGAGGAATTAAAAAGTTCTCAAAAAACGCCGCAAAGCACCTTGAAAATTAAATATATACTACATTATTTTAATTGTAAAGACTGCTTGATTCCTGGGGCTGTAACTCAATGGCTAGAGTGCCTGTCTGTCTAACAGGAAGTTGCGGGTTCAAATCCCGTCAGTCCCGTCAAAGCAGTCAACTGCATCGGAAGCCAAACGGTTAGGCACAACGGGTGCAAAACTGGTTATTGCGAGTTCGATTCTCGCCCGATGCTCTTAGCAGCGTAGCT
>CAYWIH010000090.1:19568-22124 GCA_964458305.1 uncultured bacterium
TAGCAGCGTAGCTTAATGGTAAAGCCCCATCCCGATAAGGTGGTCAGTATGGGTTCGAGTCCCATCGCTGCTATTAAACGGGGATGGTGCAACTGGCTAGCATCTCGGTCTCCAAAACCGAAGATCTCAGTTCAAATCTGAGTCCCCGCGTCTGGTGCTGTAGACAAATGGTTAAGTCACCTGTCTTTCAAGCAGGTAATTGCGGGTTCAAATCCCGTCAGCACTTTGTAATGCCCTGTAGCTCAGTTGGTAGTAGCGGCGAGCTGTTCCTGGTGCAAGGAAAGATCCCTGTCAGGGCAGTATGGGTTGGTATCCAAATTGGTTAAGGAGCTTGACTGTAAATCAAGAGCTTTTATGCAATGGGGGTTCGAGTCCCTCCCAACTCATGTTTGGAGAAGTGGCCGAGTGGCTTAAGGCACTGATTTGCTAAATCAGAGTAGGTACAAACTACCGGGGGTTCAAATCCCTCCTTCTCCGTTCGAGAGCGTGGTGTAATTGGAAACATCTCAGTCTACGAAACTGAAGACTTGAAGGTTCGAGTCCTTCCGTTCTCATTATCCTCCAGTAGCTCAGTTGGTAGTAGCGTCTGTTTGAAGCACAGAAGGTCGTCGGTTCGATTCCGACCTTGGGGGACTTTTATTGCCCTGTGGTGTAATTGGTAACATTTTCCTCTTTGAAAGGAAAGAGTCCAAGTTCGAGCCTTGGCGGGGCAATTTTACTCCCGTGACCCAATGTAGAGGTGGCTGTCTTAGAAACAGTTTATGTGTGGGTTCAAGTCCCACCGGGAGTACTTAAAACTCGCTCCTGTGGCGGAATTGGCATACGCAATCGACTTAAAATCGATTTTTTGTGGGTTCGAGTCCCACCAGGAGTACTAAACGGGGTGTAGCGCAGTTTGGTAGCGCGCTTGTTTTGGGAGCAAGATGTCGCAGGTTCAAATCCTGCCACCCCGATTTTGCCCTCGTAGCTCAATTGGCAGAGTATCCAGCTTTTAACTGGATTGTTGCAGGTTCGATTCCTGCCGGGGGCATTTTAATTAATAAGCCCTTGTAGCCCAATCGGAAGAGGCTTTTCCCTAAGAAGGAAAATGTTGCAGGTTCGATTCCTGTCAAGGGTATGCGGGAATAGAGCAACGGTTAGCTCGCCAGTCTCATAAGCTGGTTCGTTAGATAGGTAGGTTCGACTCCTGCTCCCGCCATCAATAAATATATGCTGGTGTAGCTCAATTGGCAGAGCAACTGATTTGTAATCAGTAGGTTGCAGGTTCGATTCCTGTGGCCAGCTTTTATATATACAAAAAAAGGAGGAAAAAATAATTTGACCCAAATGACCGTGACGGATGCTTTAGCCGAACTGACTTTGTTAGAAAAACGAATCGATTCGGCAAGAGCAGATTTAGATAATAATGCTTTAATTACTTTTGTAGAAGTTGGTAAAGTTCCTACTGGTTACAGATCTCGAGAAGATTATCAAACTAAAGCAAGAGCTGCATTACAAAGAGTAGACGCATTAATTGCTAGAAGAAGAGTTATTAAAAGAGCTATCGTTCTATCTAATGCTTCGGTAACTGTTAGCGTTGCAAATGAAGAAATGACCGTAGCAGAAGCGATCGAAATGAAAAATTTTATCGCTTACTACGAAAGCGTTCTTAATACCATGCACGGTGCTTATAAACAGACTTTAGATCGATACGAAAGAGCTAATAATAAAGTTAAAGAAAGATTGGATAAATTGGCTTTAGAAGTATTAGGTAAAAATGTTAATGTTAGTTCCGATCGCTATCAATCTTTAGCCGATAGTTTTTTAGCTAGAGAAGGTTTAGAATTGCTCGATCCGACTAATTTAGCCGAAGAAACTGAAAGAAGACAAGCATTTATTGAAGAATTTAAATCTACAGTCGATCGCGTTCTTTCTATTAGTAATGCCAGGACATCGATCGAAATACCCGATTAAAAAATAACTTTTAATAAACTTGCTGGTCGCTCGAAAATCTCTGAATTTATGGTTTACAAGATGGATAGCTCAATTATGCAGAGCGCGTGCCTGGAAAGCATGAAGTGTGGCCTCATAAACCACTCCATCTTAGAGGAATTTTAAAGCTCAAAGTTCAACGCTCAAAGCTTAAAAATCAACCCTCAAACCTCAGACCTTCAAATATCAAATTACAAAGGTTAAAGCTCGATAAAATCCGAGATATTGGTTTTAGGTCGCCATAAAACCTAGAGGTTTCCACTCGGCTGAGCGGTCAGCATTTGAATGCGGATGTGGTGTAACGGTAGCACGTAAGGTTTCCACCCTTTTAGTACCAGTTCAAATCTGGTTATCCGCTTTGTCTAGTCTCGTAGTTCAATGGTAGAGCGTTTGTTTTACAGGCAAAAAGTTGCAGGTTCGAGTCCTGTCGGGACTATGAATGAGGGTGTAGCTCAAAGGGAAGAGCTTCAAGCTTCTAACTTGAAAGTTGTAGGTTCGAGTCCTACCATCCTCGTTTGGGGACTTGGTGTATTGACATTCTAAAACTAAATCAAAGATTATAGTTTCAGATTCCTAGAATCGACA
>CAYWIH010000091.1:0-21584 GCA_964458305.1 uncultured bacterium
TAGCAATTTTTGTTTTCCAGTTTGCCAACTGATTGTTTAATAATTTTCGCAATAAAGGGTATAATGAAAAACAAACCAGTCAAATAAGCGATTAGCATTGTTCGAATTCTTTCCTAATTGATTCGAGCATCTTCATTTACAGCTCTCTTTCAAGAGTTGTAACGAAAAAATACATAATTCAGATAGTCTGTAAGGCAAATTGTTTAAAGTTTGTTACACAAACACTAAAGCTTATTTATTGATAAACATCAACTAGTTCGTTACATTAATTGTCAGAATAATAAATGACTTAATATTTCTATAAATATGTTTATTTATTCTGTAGTTAGATAATATTTTTCTGCTTCGATACGGTAAAATTGAGCAATCAATCGCAGCCCAACTGAAGTTGCAAAGCATAAGAGAAAAACTGCCCGATCGCGGAATGGATAGTTAGGATCGAGGCCAAAAAGTTTGAGGGGCAATAGATCGCCCCTACCAATTTGACAGATTAAATTGAAATTTTTTCTTAGGGAGAATTAGATTCGGCAAAAGGATTTTTATCTTGCTTGAAAGGATAGTTTAAGTTAGAAGCAACACTACTGCAACTTGCCAATCGATCGGACTTGTGAGACAAACAACGTATGGGAATAAACCCAGCTTTTTGAATCAGTTGTTGACCTCGATCGGTTAATAATAAATCCACATAAGCTTCTCCTGCTTCGCCGTCGATCGTATCATCTTGCTTCACAATGGCGTATAAAGGCTGAAGAATAGGATAGCCATTCTTGTCTTTTTGTACCGCTTTCATATCCAATTGATTGCGTCGATCGGGACATCGATCGGGGGTAACTAAAGGCTGTTTGGCAAGAGAAACTAATCGATCGGCACTGCGACCGATCGCGATCGGTTTGACGCTACATTGACCGATAACTTCATGAGCGGAAGAAAAATAAATCGCACCCTGATTTTTTCCTACCTGTTGCACGGCATTTGTAGTCGTTGGCGCGAAATTAACATTATTGCCAAAAGGGAGATTATCCATCACCGAACTATCAAAATACTCTGCAATGCTAGATTCTGATGGCGATAGAGAATAAGGCACGATTTTTAAATTCGGCCCCCCTACTTCCTGCCAATTAGTTATTTTACCAGTGTAAATACCTTTCAATTGTGCCAGAGTCAAACCTGGAATATCGAGATCTGGGTGAGTTACCACCGCAATAGCTTCTAAGGCAACAATAACTTCCTTAAGAGTATAGCCCTGCTCGAAAGCTCTCATATGTTCGCCACTGCTAGCGGGCCTTGAAGAATGAACGAAATCTATTGTATTGTCCAATAACATATTGATGGCATTACCAGAGTTGGGAATACCCTCGTTAGGCAAAGTATAGATTAATTCGAACTCCGGTATGGCATCTTGAAGCACCGCATCTACTCTAGCTCGAATTGGAATCCAAGCTGAACTACCTCCATAATTAAATTGTCCTGAAGGCACTCTTGTTTTCGCGATCGAGAAATCTTTGGTATATTCTCCTTTGTTGGTTTGCGTCGCTACTTGCCGATCGGTATTTTGCCGATCGGTTTGATTGTTGCTAGTCCACCACAAGCCCGAGACCAACAACCCCATCGCGGCGATCGCCCCTCCAACCAATACAGAAGTGAGGATCTTTTGTTGGCGATCGCTCTTTTGTGATGCTTCTGGATTATAAACGCTTTGTATTTGGGGTCGATCTAGTTTGGCGGGTAATTGAGTTTTTGGCGATACGGCTTGCAAACTCATCGAATGTTCTTGTTTGTTGCGCTCGATCAATCTTGCGGCCGTCAATCGAGCTTCTATCATGATGGTATCTTCTTCTTTTACACCCAAACTCTCTTGAAAGTCTTGTAAGTCTTTCCTCGTTTCCGCACTTAGGTTTTCTTCTTGTTCGATTACTTCTTTTAATGCTGCTTCGTATTTATCTAATTTTTCTTGATAGTCTTGACGATAATGCTGAAGAACTTCTAGTTCGATCGCTTCTGCTTCGTTTGGAGACAATCCCATTTGAGCTTGTTTGATTTCTAGAGTTTTGCGTCCTACTAAGGAAATCTCTCCACCGCGAATAAATTTCTTGACTTGTTGGCGATATTTTTGTTTATTTTCTTTGAGAGCTACTTTTACTATTGGTATTTTCAAACCTTCTTCAAAAGAATATATCTCCGGTTTCATCGCTGGTTGGATCGATCGAGCCTTTTTACTAGCATATTCGTGCCATTCGCCAATGGTTACTATCCCGTCTCGATCTAAGTCTGCTTCTCCGCTTTGAATTCCTTCTACTAAATAATTCGTATAGATCGATAGTTTCGAGTTTCTATTTTCAAAAGAATAGCGACTTGATGTCGAAGCTGTTAAAATAGCCCTTCCTTCTCCTCCTAACTGCGCTCGTACATCAACTAAATCGTCATCTTTTGCGGTCATTCCTTCTGCAAAAGCACCGCTAAAACAACAATCGAGAATTACTACTTGTTGCTTCGAGCGAGAGTTTTCCATCATTTCTTTGACGAAATTAGCCGGAACTGAAGTCGCTTTAACTAATTCTCCTTTACTATTCTTGCGAGTTATTGGCGTGGCAAAATATAGTTTTCCTCGATCGTCTTTTATTCCGTGACCGGAAAAATATAATAAGGCTAAATCGTCTTTGTCACAATCGCTAAATAATATTTCGATCGCTTCGGTCATTTCCAATGAGTCTGGATCGATTAATGTTTTTACTCGATCGAAACCTTCGACTCGATTTTGCAATACCTCTGCCATCCCTTCTACATCTTCTGCTGCTTTCGGTAGTGGCTTTAAATCTAGCTTATATTCGCTTACTCCTATCAATAAGGCTACTTTCTTACTCATTATTTTTAACTCTGTAATTTAAATAATTTTTATTATCTTTTTTGCTTGTCTTCTTGTTTACCTGATAAATTCAAGATTCTTCTTTAAATAATTCCTCTTTATTTGTTTTATTCAACAAAATTTATGCTTATATTAACCTTTCTTTAACAAATTTTAATACTTAAAACCTCAATAATACCTAAAATAATTTTAAAATTTCCATTGCAGAAATCGCAGCAGCAAATTTCGCACCAACTGCAATCGATTATCTAAAGCTAGTTGTTTTAAATTGAGTTAAATCTTTGCCGTAAAATAAACTCAGCGATCGCCAAGTCGACCGGAGTAGTTAATTTAATATTTGTTTCTTCCCCGTTGACAATTTGCACCCCAAGATCGCATTTTTCAAACAAAGCAGCATCGTCGGTAACAGACCAACCCAACTCTACGCCGCGATCGTGACAGCTTTTGAGTAAATTGACATCAAAACCTTGAGGCGTTTGTGCGGCCCACAGACGAGAGCGATCGGGGGTACTTGCAATTAAACCACTTTCATCGACCACTTTAATCGTGTCTTTGACGGGTACTGCTGCGATTAAACCTTGAGAACTAGATAACTTTTCGGTGCAGCGATCGAACAGTTCTGGAGTTGCCAAACATCTCGCCCCATCGTGAATTAAAACCCTGCGAGCCGATCGGGGTAATGCCTGCAGACCATTGTAAACCGATTCTTGTCTGGTAGATCCTCCTAAAATAAATTCTACCGTCACTTTCAGTTCGATATCTGCCAAAATTGCTTTAAAATCGGCAAAATCTCTTTCTTGTCCGATGATGCCAATATAATCGATCGTCTCAGCAGCATCGGCCGCTAGCAGAGTCCAAGCTAATATCGGTTTGTCCAATAAAGTTAATAGTAATTTATTGCGAGATCCGCCCATTCTTTTCCCAACTCCGGCGGCCGGTATTAATAAATGCATAAATAAATTAATTAATTAGCTTGAAAACCCATAAGCTTAGCTTACACCCAAAGCAATTCAAAAAAAATATAAATTTTTATTAATAATTCTCATTTTACTAGGTCAAAATCAACTCCGATAAAATGGATTAAATCCGATATAAATTGAGGCATACGGATCTCCTCACTGGTAATTAACTTGGAGACGTTATAAATTAATAATAAGGTAATAAAACTTAATAAAAATACCTTAACTAAATGCTTACAAAAAAGCGATCGGCGTTAGATAAGTTCCGAGGGACTCGAATGAAGCAATAAATTGATATTCGGTTTACTTGTTTTTTTGCCGATATATGAAAATTCAGAAAAAGAAGGGAAAAGAAAAATAATGATGAATCAGTCTGTAGAACTATCCTTAGAGCAACAATTTAAAAAAAGAAGGTTTGCCGATCGAGTTAAAAGTCTTTCTCGAGAAGAGATTGAAAAACTATCGATCGAACTGTACAAACAAATGATGCTCAAAGAAAATATGTACAAAGCCCTAGTCAAAGAAGAATGGGGCATCGGATCTGATTCGATCTATTCTTAACGATCGAACAACTCAAACATCTGGCGACAAAAATGTCTAATTCTTTCTTGAGACTCGGCAACGGGCTGATTTTGCCCTGCAAACTGCCAATTGTCCACAGTAGAAAGTCGCCAAGCTTGGCCGACATGACTGAAGCCAGCAGTTTCGACTCCAATCAAACGTTTCGAAGTTCGTTCTGGATCTTGATAAAGGCGAATTTGGACTAGAATACTGCGGCAATTAATTTTCCTGCTCCAACCTGGAAAATGGAAACCGATGTCGATCGAGTCGGGATCGACTAAAGAAAGAGTTTGCGGATCGTTTCGCCAAGGTTTGAGATCCGGCTTAGCGTCGGGAAATTCCGACTTAAATAAATTTACACTGGCGGCTATTTTGGTAGAAACATCCAAACCAATAGCTTGTTCTGCTGCGTTCACGCACTGTCTCCTGCTAAGAGTTTCGTCGATTAGTAATAATACTTAACTAATTTCTATGACACACTAAGTAGATATGCTGTATTTTTTGATATAGTTTATTATTCTCTTAATAAAAGTGTCAGTAAAAGAAAAATCAATTACTATCGACTCCTTAAATTGCTTCTACCGAGAGGTTACCACAGACGGAGAAAAGCCACCTGTATTGTTGATACACGGTTTGCCAGCACACAGCTACACCTGGCGAAACCTGTTGTTAGATTTAGAAACAGCCAATTTTAGCGCGATCGCCCCAGACTTAATCGGTTTTGGCAATTCTAGCAAGCCGAGCAAAAGAGAATTCGGTTACACTCCAGAAGATTATCTCAAAACTTTAAACGCAGCGATCGCCGCCTTAGAAATAGAAAAATTCTCCCTGATAGTACAAGGATTTCTCGGCTCGGTAGGTTTGCAGTATGCCCTGAGAAATCCAGATCGCATCGAAAAATTAATCGTACTCAACACCCCCCTTTCAACTCAAACTAAACTGCCCTGGCAAATGCAGCAGTGGGGTTTGCCCTTAGTAGGAGAAATGTTGACCCAAGATCCGCTACAGATCGATCGCTCCTTAGAAAAAGGGAGCGGTTTTGTGATTGAAGATAAAGATCTAGATCTCCATCGCAAACCTTTTTTAAAAACCTCCAGTGCCGGCCGAAGTTTGATGTGCGCGATCAGAAACTTGCAACTGTCCCGAGTCATGGCAGAATTAGAATCGGGCTTAATGAATTGGAGCAAACAAACCCTAATTATTTGGGGAATGCAAGATCCTTGGCTCGAAGCAACTCAAGTCGAACAACTAGCTAAGAGCAAGCCCAATATTGAATTGGTCAAGCTTGAAGAAGCCAAACATTACCCTCAAGAACATTTTTCTGGCGAGATCGCCAAAAGCGCGATTAATTTTTTACGCCGTCAAACTTTGTAAATCGGACAATTCTTGAGAAAATCTAAAAAATAGTTAACCAAACACAAAAAAACACCCATGTCAATCATTCGTTCTATCTTCCCCTTAATATTGGTATTGATAACAACTTTATTAGTTAGTTGCGGCTCTCCCAACGCACAAACTACTCCAAACGTCTACAGTGCCGAACAAATTGAAGAAATTCAACCTTTTTTAACTCCGGTCAAAGAATTTAGGCAGCGGATCGAAGAATTAGAAACTTTGATCGATGAAGAAAACTGGATCGATGTCGATAATTTAATTCACGGGCCCCTTGGAGATTTGCGTCGCGATCTCAGATATTTAGCAGATTCTTTATTACCAGAAGAGCAGAAACAAGTAAAAGAACTGTCTAAAAAAATGTTCGTTGACATCGAAAGAGTCGATGCAGCAGCCAAAGACCGAAGTTACGATCGAGCCGTCGAACAATACAACCAAACAATTAAAGACTTCGATGACTTGTTAGATATCGTTCCCACTTCTGCCGATACATGATTCGTGTTGCCGTAATAGGCTGCGGCATAGTAGGAGCTGCGATCGCTTACGAGCTTAGTTCGATTTCACAACTCGAAGTTACTGTTATCGATTCTAAAACTCCAGCATCCGGCTCTACTGGAGCAGCATTGGGACTTTGTATGGGGGTAATTAGCCAAAAAACCAAGGGTAGATCCTGGCGGTTGCGTCAGGCTAGTTTGGCGCGTTACAACAGCCTCATTCGAGAATTAATTGCTACCAATGGAGAAGATATACCTTGCAACCGTCAAGGCATTCTTATGCTGCGCTACGACGATGACGATCGCCAGAAATGGGAAAAATTAGCCGAGGTGCGATCGCAACAGGGTTATCGCTTGGAACTTTGGGATCGCAATAAATTATCAGCTAAATGCCCCCAAATCGATAACAATAATATTATCGGGGCGATTTATTCTCCCGACGACCTTCAAGTCCATCCGCAAATTTTGACTGATGCTTTAGTTAAAGCTGCCAGCAAGCGAGGCGTAAAATGGCAATTTGAAACAGTTGTCGAGGAGACGATCGCCAAATGCGATCGCGTTGTCGGTCTCAAAACTTCTTCGGGCCCGATCGAAAGCGATTGGTTAATCTTAGCTGCTGGTTTGGGATCTACTTCCCTAACGACAAGTTTGGCTAGTTCGCTCGACATTCGTCCCGTACTCGGACAAGCATTGCGCTTGAAGTGCGATCGCATTTTGGGAAATGCCGATTTTCAACCAGTTATTACTTTTGATGACATTCATCTCGTTCCTTTGGAAAATAACGAATACTGGTTGGGAGCAACTGTGGAATTTCCGCCGGAAACGGGTGAAATTTTACCTCGATCGGAGTTGAAAGCAGAAATGATCGAGATAGCGATCGCTAATTGTCCCAGTTTGGCTGAAGCTGAAATTATCTCTGCTTGGTCGGGATCTCGTCCTCGTCCTTGGGGTCAACCGGCCCCGGTTATCGGTAAATTACCCGGTTACGCAAATGTGGTTTTGGCAACCGCTCACTATCGTAACGGCATTTTTCTCGCACCTGGTACTGCTTTAGAAGTTAAAAAAATCATAGAATCTGACATTTAATTGAGGAATTTTTTAATATGAGTCTTAAAGAACAAATTGGCGAAGATATTAAAGCAGCAATGAAAGCTAGGGATAAGATTCGCCTCGAAACAGTTCGCAGCATTAAAAAAGCTTTATTAGAAAAAGAAGTGGAATTGCGGGTTAAGGGTAGGGATAGTCTTTCTCCTGAAGAAGAAATAGAATTATTGGCAAAACAAGCTAAACAACGTCGCGATTCGATCGAACAATTTCAAAACGCTCAAAGACAAGATTTAGCAGACAAAGAAGCGGCAGAATTAGCTATTATTGAAACTTATCTTCCCAAGCAAGTTTCCGAGGCAGAACTTAACGAAATCGTCGATAGTATTATCGAATCTACCGGGGCCAGCAGTCCTAAAGATCTCGGTAAAGTCATGGGAGCAGCGATGAAACAATTAAAAGGCAAAGCGGATGGTAAGGCTATTCAAGCTTTAGTTAAAAGTAAGCTTTCTAGTTAAACGCTCCCACTAAGTAACCTTATTTAAAGCAATCAGTTTTCTCGCTTTAATCTGTTTGCATTTGCCAAAATTTTTTCTAAAAAAACCTTAAATTTTAGTTAAAAACAAGGAGCAAAAACGACAGTAACTTAACTTCCGCGATTGCCAAGAAAAAAATATCTCGACTCAATCGATCGAGCAAATATCGGCAATATATTTCAAGAAAACAATCGAAATCGAAGATGTTCGCTGGATTTTAAATCAGTAAAGCAATACGAAGATTAAAAATTTAAAAAAATTCAAAAAATGTTGCTAAGGTTACTAGTCGATCGGAGTCGAAAATAACTTTTTTTAATAGACTAACTAGATACGAGCCAGATCTGTTAAATTATTCGCCAAAAACCTATGATGCTGAATTCAGGAGAAACAATCGGAGAAAACTACAAAATCGTTTGTAGTTTAAAAAAAGGCGGCTTCAGTCAAACATATAAAGCAAAAAATCTAGATCGACCCGATCGTCCTCTTTGTGTGGTCAAAGAAATGAAACCACCAAAAGATGCCAGTCCTGATTTGATAAAAGATTTAAAAGAAAGATTTAAAAGAGAAGCAGAAGCGTTAAAAATTTTAGGAAATCACTCGCAAATTCCTCAATTATATTCCTATTGGGAAGAAAGAGGAAAATTTTATCTGATTCAAGAATATATTCCCGGCTACGATCTGCGTCAAGAATTAATTCGGGGCAAAAGAATAGCAGAAAAAAAAGTTATTCAACTATTAATAGATATCTTATACGTTTTAGAATTCGTTCATCAAGGAGGATTCATACACAGAGATATTAAACCATCCAACATAATTAGACGGGAAACAGACGGTAAAATATTTTTGATTGATTTTGGTGCGGTTAAAGAAATCGAGTACGTAGCTCGAGCTAATTCCAAACAGACCAACAAAACCAAAGTAATCGGGACTGAAAATTATATGTCCCCAGAAAGTCAAGCCGGTAAACCAAAATTTAATAGCGATATTTATGCTGTCGGCATCATTGGCATTCAAGCCTTAACCGGACTCCATCCCAAAGATTTGCCCGCAGATCCTCGAACTGGCGAAATAATCTGGCGTTTTGCCACCCACGAACAGTTAATCGCTCCTGTCAGTTTAGAATTAGAAAAAATACTGAATAAAATGGTGCGCTACCATTTTAAAGATCGCTACCAGTCAGTAAACGAAGTAATTGAAGCTTTATCCCAATTAAATTCAACTTCGGTAAGATCTCAATTAAGCAACAAGCAGCAGATCGAGTTGCAAAATCTCGATCGCAAAGAAAGAAAATTTAAAATAAATCCCATTAAAAACGTCTTAAGTTGGGGCTTAGCCTTGGGAATGGCCGTATTTGCCACAGCAGCAGTCGCGACGATCGGCTTGAGACCAAAAACTTGCGACTTAAAAATAGCAAACGACCAAATCAGTTGCGGAGAAGAAATACTCACAGAAGTTGGCAACAGCCCAGAAAAACACCAAGGAGTGCAAGCTTTTGCTAAAGGAGAATATCAAAACGCGATCGCCTGGTTTATTAAAGCAAGACTTAAAGATCCCAGCGATCCAGAAACATTAATTTACCTCAACAATGCTAAATTAGCCGCGATCGATGCCCGTAGTTATACCATAGCAGTAGCTGCGCCCTTGGGAAGTGGAGAAGAAGAAGGCAAAGAAATCTTGCGAGGAGTTGCCCAACTACAAGAAGAAATTAACCGACAAAACAGAGAACAAAAATTTGGTATCAGAGTCGTAATCGCTAACGACGATAATTCAGTCAAAAAATCTCGTTCGATCGCTCAAAAAGTAGCAGAACTGCCGGATGTTTTAACGGTTATCGGCCACTACAACAGCGCGAACACCCAAGCAGCTTTACCAATTTATCATCAAGAGAATCTAGTTTTAATCTCTTTGAGCGATATTATCGAAAGACCCGATCGCCAAGAAAATTTTTTCTTCAGCATCTATCCTCAGAGTACTTTTTATGCCGATGCCCTATCTGAGTATATTTTAGAAAGAACTGAGAAAGATAAAGTCGCAGTTTTTTACAATCCCAACAGTTCCTACAGTAAAACAGTACACGATCGCTTCTTTCATCTTTTATACGAAGGATCGGGTCAAGTCGAAAAACAATTCGATCTTTCCAAAGAAGATTTTAATTCACAAACAGCTTTAAATTCAGTCCAAGAGACCAAAGCCAACGTTTTAGTTTTATTACCCGACGGCAAAAAACACAGTTTGAGCTTCAATAACATTATCAGAATAATTCACAATAACGACAATCGCTATCCCATGCTAGCTACAGCAAGTCTTTACAGTCCCGACATCTTAAGAGAAGGGGAACTAGTCGAAAATTTAACTGTAGCTATTCCCTGGCACTATCTCAACAGCCCAGATCCCGAATTTGTCCTCAGAGGCCAAGCATTATGGCAAAAATCCCACCTCAGTTGGCGGACTGCGATGGCTTACGATGCCGCTTTAACCTCGATCTCGGCTTTTAGAGAACTGCCAACCCTCGATTTTTTTGAATGGATCGAAGTAGAATTAAATCCAAAAATCAGACGCGCTCAACTACAACAAAGTTTAGCTAAAGCTAATTTTAAAGTATCGGGAGTAACTGGAAAAATAACTTTTCGACCCAACGGCGATCGGGCCGAAGCTTTCGTAACCTTAGTAAAAGTAGCCCCTAATTCCTGTTCGCCTCACGGCTATTCTTTTATCCTAGTCGATAGTTCCCCAACAGCAGTAGATCGCTGCGATCTAGAAGGAGGAGAAAATGAGTGATTCAGAAAAATTACGGATCGGTTTATTATTTGGCGGTAAATCGGGAGAACACGAAGTAGCGATTAAATCGGCCGTGGCGATCGCCGATGCTTTATCTACTGCAGAAAATACACTTAAGTATCAAATTTACCCGATTTACATTCAAAAAAATGGTATCTGGCGATCGCCCGAAATAGCTCGATCGATCTTAAATTCTGGCGTAGCGATCGAATCAGTTGCAGAGAATTTTTTACAAGCAATAGTCAGCCAGGAATTTGTCATTGACGTTTGCTTTCCCGTCTTACACGGGCCCAATGGCGAAGATGGTACGGTTCAAGGATTGTTACAATTGTTGGGCATTCCTTTTGTCGGATCGGGTGTTTTAGCTTCTGCTTTGTCGATGGATAAAATTGCCATGAAAGTAGCTTTTGCCGCGATCGGACTGCCCCAAGTAAAATATACTTCTGTCACTCGTTCTCAAGTATATTCCGATCCTTGTGTTTTTCCTAAAGTTTGCGACGGTATCGAGACGATCGTCGATTATCCCTGTTTTGTCAAACCTGCTAATTTAGGATCTTCTGTCGGTGTAGCTAAAGTTCGCACCCGTCAAGAATTAGAAGCAGCTTTAGATAATGCAGCCAGCCTCGATCGACGCATTATTATCGAACAAGGGGAAACCGTCAGAGAGTTAGAATGTGCTGTTTTGGGTAACGACTATCCCAAAGCTTCCGTAGTCGGGGAAATTACTCACGACAGCGACTTTTACGATTACAAAACTAAATACACTTCCGGCATGGCCGATCTTTTAATTCCCGCACCAATTCCCGATCCGATCGCCCGTAAAATACAGGATATGTCAATAGAGGCTTTTAAAGCTGTCGATGCTGCTGGTTTGGCTAGGGTAGACTTCTTTTATAAAGAAGCCTCAGAAGAGGTTTTAATTAACGAAATAAACACTTTTCCAGGTTTTACGGCTACAAGTATGTATCCTCTGCTTTGGGCTGCTTCTGGGCTATCTTTTCCCGAGTTAGCGAACCAATTAATTCAATTGGCGATCGAAAATCATCGCTCTCCAACATAATCCCAAATTTTGACTAAATATTTTTTTGTAGATTCTTAGTAATCTTTAAAACAAAATTAATCTTTCTTCATAGAAAATTTAAAAAAATACTGAATTAATTTACAGATGTATGACTCAATTGTTTTAAATTTATTTAAAATATACTTGAATATACTCAACTGACATTTTTTTTAGCATCTCATTTTTTTCATTTTCTTTACAAAAATTTTTATGAACTTACTTTTAGTCAATTCCTTTAAACAAGCTTGTAGCGAACAATTACAAGAGATCTTAGAAGACTGTTATGTCTTAATCGAATATAGCAATATTAAATTCAACGAAGAAGAGCTAGGATTTATTTGCGGTATTTACACCCCAATCGACATCACAACAGAATTAGTTCCCTATCAAGACCAACTCGAAGAAATTGGCAAAATGCTGAATATCGACTGGGTTTATGTCATTCCGATCGATCGAACCGAAGTGGGTAATTTTTTAGCACAAGCCAAAGCTACCGATCGACTAGAAGCGTGGAAAATCTATTTAGAACTGCAATACATATTTTCCCCAAACAATTAGGGGCAGCTATTGAGTTAATCTGAGTTTGGTATCTGGATAACAAATCTAAAGGAGACAACCTTGGAAAGAACATTTTTAATGATCAAACCAGATGGAGTACAACGCAAACTCGTCGGCGAAATAATTAAGCGTTTTGAAGTTAAAGGTTTTACCCTGGTAGGACTAAAAATAATGAAAGTTTCTCGCGAACTAGCAGAAAAGCATTACGATGTCCATAAAGAAAGACCTTTTTTTGGCAGTTTAGTTGATTTTATTATTTCCGGGCCGGTTGTAGCCACAATTTGGGAAGGAGACGGTGTCGTAGCTGCGGCCAGAAAAATTATTGGTGCGACCGATCCTCTCAATGCAGAACCCGGGACGATTCGCGGAGACTTTGGTGTCAGCATCGGTCGTAATTTAATTCACGGATCTGACGCTATAGAAACAGCCCAAAGAGAGATTAGTCTCTGGTTCGGTGAAAGTGAATCGATCGCGTGGGATCCGGCTTTAAAATCCTGGCTTTACGAAGAATAGAAGACAGGAGTGGGAAAACTCGAGCTTAATTTTGCTTTTGCTTTTCCCTAATTTCTAGAGTTTCCGTAGCTTCCTTCATCGGCCGATCGAGGGAAGGTGAAGGTTGTTTTTTCTCGGAAAATCCCCAAACAAACATACAAACAACGATTGCGATCGTCACCCATTCTGGAGGAACTAAAGCCGGATTAATCACTTTAACGATCAATCGCAGTCCGACAAATCCGACGGTGATAAATGCAGCATCCTCGAGATGGGAATAGATTTCCAACCAACGCAAAAATAATCCGGCTAGAAACCGGAGGGTAATTACTCCAATCGTTCCCCCGGCAATCACTAACCAAGTATTATCGACGATCGCGATCGCTGCAGTAACGCTATCGAGAGAAAAAGCTAAATCGGTTATAGCAATCATTGGTATGGCTTGCCATAGAGAAGCAAAATGAAAGCGGCGATCGCCTTCTTCTTCATCTGAGGAAGAAGAGAAATAATTATAAGTCAACCAGAGTAAATATGCTCCTCCCAATACATCAAACTGCCAAAATTGAATTACCCAAGTAGCGGTAAAAATTAGGGTTACCCGCAGCACGTAGGCTAACACCAAGCCAATATTTAAAGCCCGACGTTGATCTTTGGGATTGTCGATCCCCTGGGCTATTGCCGCTAAAGCTACTGCGTTATCTGCTGATAAGACGGCTTCTAAGCCAACGAGGATCAGCAGTAAAAAAGGTGTTTCTATTCCGATATCTAAGCCAAAATTAAGCGTTGGATCTAACATTAATTATTTTTGATGGTGAACGATACTTAAAAAAATTATTACGCGATTTGTTATCGGCAAAAGGGCCGTTTAATTATTCGGTTTATTCAATCTTACTTAACACTATTGTCTCCGCTTAATATTACACTTTAACTCTTAAATTAACTTTTCCCTATCTAGTTTTTTGCTCTTGACTAACGGTCTAAAATATGCATTAGCGAAATGTTTCATCTTGTTACAAACGATCGTGCAAACGGTCAAATATAGCGCAAATTAGTTGGTGTATGTATTTTTAGTAAGGAGTCGATTGATGTCTCTATCCGATACTCAAATATTTATTGCTCTAGCAATCGCGATCGTGCCCGGTTTCCTAGCTTTAAGGCTATCTCTAGAACTTTACAAGTAGTTCTCGAGCCAGTTGCTTAAGAGTTTTATCCCGATCGGATAAAAAATGCCGGATGTTGGGGTAAAATATTTACCCTGACCTCCTTCTTTTCGACTATAACTCCAGTTATCTGGGAATTTAAGCAGTGAAATCACCTACACCATCCCCTCTCGATCGCTCCTCTGGTCATACCCACCGCCGATTTTCTCAAAAATTATTTGTGAGTGAAATAACTATTAAACTGTTGGTTAATAGCGTCTTAATCGCCGTTGGAGTATCTACTTTAGTTAAACTATTGCCGGAGTATTTTTCTCAAGAGGCTAAATTAAGAGAAATTAAACTGACGGTAGAGCGAACTGAAACTAGAGTCGATCGCGCTCGTGCTAAATTTAATGCTAATTTCGATCCTCAAAGAACCATGACTGTTATCGAAGAACAAACCCCTTCGATCGGCGAAGGTCAACTACCAATTTTTTGGTTAAAGGAAAAGCCTACCGTAAAAAATTAAGTTTTAATTCGATCTGATTCTAATTGTTTAAATTTTTCTGTTTCGCTCAATTCTTGGCGGCTACAAATAGTTTCTAGATCGATTATTCTTGTTTCTAATTGTACGCATCGATTTTGCAATTGCTCGATTTTATGCAAATGCGATCGACTATAATTTCTCCACACTGCTAAGGTTGCTCCACTAGCACCGATAATAACGCTGAGGGGTAAAATTGCTCCGCTTTGAGTTATTGCGGTTAAGGGAATGCAAATTCCTAATATTGCCGTAGCAAATCCCCAAATAATAGCAGTAGTGCCGATTTTATAACCTTTTTTGGTTTCTGTATTTTCCATTATCTTAGTATTGGTCTACTATTAAAAAAAATTGTTATTTCAATTGAAAATTCAAATAAAACAACTCCATTGTCAATTCAAAAAATGTTTCAGATAGTTATTTTTTAAATTAGCACTTCAATTTAAGATAAATACGGAAAATATTATAAATTACTTGGTAATGGCGATCGCTTTTGCGAATAAAATTAACTAAAATATCTCTATTACAAGAGTAAAGTTGCTATCCTACAATAAAGATACCGGCAAAATCTCGTTATTGAAAAAGGAAAGAAACAAGACTTTTTGCAGAAGTCCGGCAAAAGGCAAGAGGCTAAAGATTCCCAGAATCGATCTACAGTATTATTTTGGGAGACTAATATATCATCATATTTACTTTAAAATCTTGCCGAGTCTTTTCAAAGTAATAATTGCTGCGAGGTCTACAGAAGGAAAATGTTTAAGGTTGCTAAAAGTCCGTATTTTGATTTAAAACCGAAGTCACAAGGACGGATTTAAAGCTGCTTTAGCCTTAAAAACAAAGCGAGAATATTTTTGATTGGTGGTAAACTCCTACTGGTTAAAAAAGAAAAAAATGAATCATTATCCGAATTTTTCAGCATACGGCTATCAAATCGAACGGCAATTAGGACAGAATAATAATAGCGGGAGAATTACTTACAAGGCGATCGACCTGGAAACAAATTTACCTGTCATAATTAAAGAATTTCAATTTGCCGAAGTCAATTCTAATTGGTCGCAATACGATTCTTTTTGTGCCGAAAAAGAAATACTCTCCCAACTAGAACATCCTAATATTCCCAAATATCTTAATTGTTTTGAAACGGCTACTGGCTTTTGTTTGGTAAGAGAATACAAACGAGGTATTCCTCTGACTTGCGAGTTAGAATTAACTCCAGGACAAATAAAAACAATCGCTCTCGAAATCTTGTTAATTTTAATTTATTTACAGCAACAAGAGCGATCGCTGGTTCATCGAGATATTAAGCCAGAAAATATTTTAGTCAATTACGATCGCGGCAAATTAGAAGTATATTTAATCGATTTTGGTTCGGCTACTCAAGTAGGACAATTATCTGATGATAATATCGTTCGCGGAACTTTAGGATTTATGCCCCCAGAACAAACTCTCAATCGTGCTGCTAGTTTTGCTACGGATTTGTATAGTTTGGGCATTACCTTAATTTGCTTGTTAACCGGAACGAAATCGACAGATGTTGGCGATTTAATTGACGATCGCTATCGCGTTAGTTTGCAATCTCTCGATCGGCAATTGAGTCCTCAATTCCTTTCTTTTCTCAAAAAGATGACCGACCCCAAGCAAGAACTTCGCTATCAAAATGCTCTTGCTGCTTACTCGGCTTTAATCTCGATCGACCCGCTTAAAACTGCTATATCTGTCTCGAGGGACAAACAAAATTTAACCGAAAAGTTCGCTCTTGTTGCTTTTGCTGCGGGAATTTTAGGCGCGATCGGTACTGTTTTACCATATACTTGCTCTTTTCAATCCCAAACTTCTTCTACTTCGATCGCTCCAGAATACGTTCCTTCTCCTGCCGAAGTTGGATCGACAGATGGATTTGCGACTGAGTGGTTTGAATCGGATGTAATTGCAGTAACCGAAGATGCTTGCTCCGATCTGACTGGCTCTGGCAGATATAAAGGTTATATTGGCGGCGGCTCTATTATCACTGAAAATATTTCTTGTGCTTCTGCTCTGGATAATTGTCAATTAAATGCTAGCAACAATCCAGATATTGAGGTTCGTTGTCTTTGGAATGGAGTGGAAATTTATAATAGATCTCGCTTTAATTAATTTTACTTGTTGTTAGTCGGGATTTTTCTTTTTCCTGACTAATACATATTTTTCCTGTTTTGTCAAAAAAAGATTTTTTTGCTTTACTTACCTTTACAAAAAAAGATCGCAAAACCGATTTATGATTTTAAAGTCTTTGTTTTTAGGGAATTTTTCAGAACGAGAAAATGATAGTTTTAAAGATTTTTATAATCAATTTGAAGGGTTTAACTGAAAAAAAGCACTATAAGCCCTTGGTTAGTCTTTCGAAAATGATAGCATCAAACCCTAATAAATACGTTGTCTGGTAAATTCTTGTTAGAAAATGTAACATAAGCAAATTAAACGGATATAAGAATAACAATATGTTTTAATTATTTTTTGGGTTAATTTAATTGAGCGATCGCCTTTTTATTGACTAGTATTTTGTTTGTTAATAGATCTTCGATCGTAGCGATTAAAATTCGCTTTTCATCTACTTCAAATTGTACCGATATTCGATCGAGATCCTCAACTCCTGGAGGGTCTAAACGGGCGATACAAACGCTTTTTTGGTGGGTATTTAAAGATCTGTAAGTCTTTTCTTGTAATAATTGAGCGGCACTCATTTTTTGTGAAGAATCGAAAGTTACTTCGGAGCGAAATATTTCTGCTACTTCGCCAATATCCAAACGAATTTCTTTTTGTCCGGCGATCGCTGCTTGTAAGATGAGAGGATCTTTGCTTTTACAAGGATATTTCGTACCTTTTTCAAATAAATTAAAGTAGGTATAGTTTTTAGTTTGAGGTTGCCACAATCTAATGGCATAAGCGTGACGTAAATAGTCTTCTACTGAGGTTATTTTAGTTAAACTTAAAGCTCCTCTAGCAACGGCATCGAAAGGGCGATCGCAGCTTACTTTTTGTTTGCCAAAATAGGAGATAATTAATTGTCGAACTGCTGGAATTAAACAAGTTCCACCTACTAAGATAACTTGCTCGATTTCTTTTTTACTAATTCCTTTTGCTAAAGCAGTTGCTAAAAGATCGTCTAATGTTTCTCGTAATAGTTCTAATAATTGATATTCTTCTAAGATTGTTTCGAGTCGATCGCGATTTAATTCTAATTCGTAAGCAATAAAAGAATTGTCATCGAACCAAGTTTGTTTGGCAAATTCCGATCGAGATAATTGTATTTTTAAATTTTCTGCTATTTCTAATAAATTTTGCCAGCCAATTTCGCCGATTGTTTCTTTAGATATATTTTGAGATTTTAAATAATCTTCTACGATCGCGCGATCGATATCTTCTCCACCGATATAAGCGTCAGATTTAGCAATTACATCTGCTTTTATTTGTTTGATTTTGGAATTATTATCTGGCAAGTTATTTTTTATTTTTACCAAACTTAAATCCAAAGTTCCGCCACCAAAATCTATTACTAAAACGAGCGAACCTGGCTGTTTTACAGCATAGCCTAAAGCTGCTGCTGTAGATTCGTCTATTATTGTTAAATTTTCTATTTCTAAATTATTTCCTAATTTTATGAGCCAATCTAAATATCTTGAAAAAGAACCGACGGGAACGGTAAAAATTAATTCTGAAACTATTATTTTTTGCTGCTTAATTTGTGAAAAAATTTGTTTTAAAAAAAATTCTGCGACTATCTTCGCGCTATATAAATTGCCATCTATTTGACGCGATGGGGGTTTAAAATTAGCAACTAATTCTTTTTTAAACCCTTTAAAAAATCTTTGCGGTTCTAGCAATACTAAACGTTGCGATCGAACTTCTTCCCCTAAAATAAATTGATTTCCATCTGCGATAAAAACTAAACTTGGAATTACTGAAATTGAATTGCCATTAAAATTAAATTGACGAGAAAATTTAGCAAAGCTAATAGTTTTTATTTCTTTAGTATCTGGTTCGATAATACTAACTACTGTATTGGTCGTACCAAAATCGATCGCGATCGTACTCATAAAAATTCTTACTCGTTACTTTTTACTCCTGCTGGAAGGGTGAGACTTACTTTAGCTGGATATAAAATCGTTTCTCCGTGTCGATAACCGATAAAGCGAATATAAACCCGATCGCCTGCTTTAATTTCTTCGCTATCTGGCTGATGTAATTGAGGATTGTATTCTACTTCTTGCCAAGGTTGTCCGATCGGTTCGTAATTCCAATTAGCTAGTAAACTATCTAAAGAAGTAAAAAGTGCTGTGAGGTTTTTGGCTGGTAAATTTGGTTTTACTTCTGCCATTTTCCTAACTGTAGGATAGTTGGTAAGCAGATTTTGCAATCGATCGAAAGTTTCCCTACGAAAATCTATATTTAGTTCTTGAGATTGGGTTGATAATTTTTCTCGCAATTCTTTTATTTCTGTTGAATCTTTTGCTTGGGAATCTGTTTTCTCTATTTTCGATGGTAAAATAAATACTAAGTAAGAAATAACGAGCAGAACTGCTAAAAATAAAACTGCAATTAATAAAGAAAGACTTAGAGGTTCTAGCATTATTTTATCCCGTGATTATTTTCGATCGATCTGCTGGGTTTCGTCGCCGAAGTTAGTTAAATTTGTTTCGTCTTCGTAATATTCTGGCAATAATTCTCTTTCTGCTATCGTGCCTAAATCTTTTTCAATTTTTTCTGTGGTTTCGGTACAACTTTCTCCCGTTCCATCGATGACTTTTTCTGTTATTTTACCATCTTTACCGATTCGATATTCTACTTTACGATATTCTGCCATTGTCGGGTATTATTATTTATTTTCTAGTTAATTTATCTGTTTTATTTTATCTTATTTGTCCCTCAATCCAATAAAATTATCAAGATTTGGTTGCCGAACCTCGATCGAGTAAAGTAAAAGGGTAAAAACTATTTAAGAGTATTCTTCTCTTTATTTTTACTAAGCCTCGAGTTAATCTGTTTTAAGTTGTTAGATGAACTTTGTGAGATATACATCAGTCTGTAACTATATAAGCTAAGTTCAAATAATTACAACAATTTTTCAAGAAAATACGATTTTTTCGTTGGATAAATTCAAAAATATGGCGTTTAAAATGCTCCAGCAACGGCAAAAAAAAGTCAAAATCGCTGTTATTAGCCTATATTCTCGAAAAATATTGTTATTACTCCTGGTAATAGTTTCTGGTTTGGCTGGATGCGAAAATACGTTTAAAGCAGAAGTAGAAGCGCGACAAGGAAGAATGAATCGATCTGAGCGATCGCCAGCAGTAGAAGTAGGAATTGCTAAAGTCGATCGACTGCGCCAACCTCTGGCATATACTGGCAATACCGAGCCATTTAAAGAAGTATCTTTGCGATCGCAAACTGAAGGGAGATTATTACAGTTAAATGTAGATGTGGGCGATCGAGTAGTTGTCGGGCAAGTTTTAGCTCGATTAGACGATACTATTTTACAAACTAATCTCACAGAAGCAGAAGCAGAATTAGCCGCTAGAATGGCTGAAGTAAGAAGTACTCTAAATCGGGTTAGTAATGCTAAAGTAGCAGCAGAACGAGCTGAGGTAGAATTACAACAAGCCCGTGCCGATGCCGAAAGAAATATTCTCCTCGCAGAAAAAGGAGCAATATCTCGTCAGCAAGCAGAAGTATCTCAAAAAGATGCTGCCGTAGCCGCTAAAGTATTACGATCGGCTCGAGAACAGATCGAAATAGATCGAGAAGCAGTAGCAACAGCAAAACAAAGAGTTGAAGTACAGCGATCGGTAGTAGCCCAAGAAAAAGAAAGGTTATCCTATGCTACTCTCAACTCTCCCATATCTGGAGTAGTAATCGATCGACTCAGCCAACCTGGAAACTTGATACAACCAGGAAATGAAGTATTAAAATTGGGTAATTTCAGCCAAGTTAAAATAGTCGTTCCTATTTCCGAGTTAGCTTTATCTCAAGTTCGGGTCGGAGAAACTGTTACAGTTAGTTTGGATGCTTTTCCCGGACAAAAAATAACAGGTCGAGTCAGTCGGATCGCTCCAGCAGCAGATCTTACCACCAGACAAATACCTGTAGAAGTTATTATACCTAATTTCGATCGCAGGATTGCCAGTGGTTTGTTAGCTAGAGTTCAATTTGAAGATCGAAATACAATCAATACAATAATCGTTCCCGAAACAGCATTACAAGGAGAGGATACAGTTTTTATTGTCGATCGCGATGGCGAAAATGTAACGGTAACGGCTACAAAAGTTGAAACGGGCGATCGAGATCGAGATCGCGTTGAAATTATTTCGGGATTAAAACCGGGCGATCGTTTTGTCGTTCGTAGCAGTCGTCCTTTACAAAATGGTCAGTCTGTGCGTTTGAGTGCTGTTTCTCAATTGTAATTATCATGAACGAAGAAAATAAGCGTCTTACTAACGACCAGAAAAAACAAATACCTTTCTATCTCGAAAAATGGCAAAATACTGCTCTTTCTACTCAGGAGATCGATCGGCAAGAAGTTACTGAAGCTGTAAATCATTTTTATCAATTTAGTAATTTAAAACAGCCCGATCTTCTTTTTTTTGATAGTCCTTGGGGTGCGATCGAGTATCTTTTAGAAGACAATAAAATTGAATTGGGAACGGCGATTAATAATTTATTAGCGTTAAGTAAGTTAAGATCGAAAATACTATATGAAGATTACGATCCAGATAATGAAATTAATAATTTAGACAAAATAGAATATTTCGAGCTTGAAATCAAAAAAACTTTGTCATTACCAATTCAGAATATTATTATTAATACTCTAGAAATTATTACTATATTAGAAAACATAAACCAACAATTACATCAATTGAACCTAAAAAATGGAGAAGTTACTTTTTTTGAGTTAAATTATAATCCACAAAATCCGACAAAAATACCTCCAAAAATTCTTGAAACTTGGCCAAAAAAAGTTGATAGCTATACTTTTAATAAAAATGATAGTAATATTCGTCTTAAAATAAGTGAAATTAAATCTTTAGTTCAGCGTCAATTTACTCCTGCATATAGAAGAAATATCTTTTGTCAAAAAATAGCTGGAGATTGTGCGGTAATTGATTTTAAAATTTCTGTATTAAATTATCCTTT
>CAYWIH010000092.1:0-1329 GCA_964458305.1 uncultured bacterium
ATAAAATTCAAGAAATTCCAGCAGAAATAGGAAATTTAGTCGCTCTTGAAACTCTCAATTTAGGTGCTAATAAAATTCAAGAAATTCCAGCAGAAATAGGAAATTTAGTCGCTCTTGAAACTCTTTATTTACACGCCAATAAAATTAAAAAAATTCCTGAAGAGATAGGTAAATTAACAAATCTTAAAGAGCTTAATTTACAAGAAAATAAAATTGCAAAAATTCCAGCAGCGATCGGCAACTTAGTTAATCTTGAAATTCTAACTTTATTTGGAAACAAAATCAAAAAAATTCCTGAAGAGATAGGTAAATTAACAAACCTTAAAGAGCTTAGTTTACCAGGAAATAAAATCAAAGAAATTCCAGTAGAAATAGAGAATTTAATCCATCTTAATAAACTTTGCTTAAGTCATAATAAAATCAAAAAAATTCCAGCAGAGATAGGTAAACTAACAAATCTTAGATATCTTGATTTAGTAGAAAATCAGCTTGAAGAAATTCCAACAGAAATAGGTAATTTAGATTGGCTCATAAGTCTTGAATTATCTAGAAATCAAATCAAAAAAATTCCAGCAGAAATAGGCAATTTAGTTAGTTGTTGCGATTTGAATTTAGAAGAGAATCAAATTAAAGAAATTCCAGTACAATTAGGTAATTTAGCTAATTGTGACGAGATACATCTAGAAGACAATCCAATAACAGAAATACCTGTAGATATTTTTAAAGGAGAAAGATCTCCAAAAATTTTTTTAACTTACCATCCAGAATTAAAAGTTATTCCTAAAGAAGCATCAGGATATATTTATCTCAATAATGTTCTAATCCTAGAAAAATATTGCGGTATTCCTTTACAAGAATGGCAACCTCAATGGCTAATAGAAGAAGAAAATGCAGAAATGAGACGGCTTTTAATCCAAGTAATTGGTTATGAAAAAATCTTAGCTGAATTAAAAGCAATAAATCTAGATAATTGGCGAGAATATTCTTTATTTAAAATAGAACAACAATTAGATATCGAACCAATCGTCTTACTTAAAATGACTTGTCCCAGTACTAATAATATTCATATTTTAAGAGTACCTCCCGATCTTAATTCAGCAAGAGAGGCAATAAAATGGATAAACTGGGATATAGATGCAGAAGAATTTTCGATCGAAACTTGATTTTATTTCAGCCAAACCAGCAAAATAGAAAAGAAGTAGCCAGAATATCATCTAAAATCGAGAATAGTCTTTTTTTGCCCGACTAGATAATAAAAAATGTTGCAATTTTGGACTCGATCGCACTGAAAATTAAAAATAGAAAAGAAGTAGCCAGAATATCATCTAA
>CAYWIH010000092.1:1429-13557 GCA_964458305.1 uncultured bacterium
AAATAGAAAAGAAGTAGCCAGAATATCATCTAAGATCGAGAATAGTCTTTTTTTGTCCCCCTCAAAGATAAGAATTATTTCAAAATTAAATGCGATCGCACCATTGTATAGAGCGATCGATAGTGAGGAGTATATAAAGATTCTATTGAACTAGAGCTGGTTTTTGATTGACAAAACCTTTAGCACTGGAAATAATCAAAACATCACGAAAACCAAAATCACTTAGCTGGGGTTCTTTGAGAGTTATCGGGGAAGTATAATGCAGAAGTTCTGCGTCATCGATTAGCAACATTTCTCCTGGTGATAAAACTCGTTGAAAAACGATCTTGCCATCGGAATTTAATAATTGAGTCTCCGAACCAACAATATTGTATTGAGAGACACAAAGAATCGCTATAAAATCTATTCCATCGCGATGAAATCCTTCAGGAGTAGTTATGCCAGGATCGTGCAAAGAACATTTAGTTCGCTGTGCTTGAACCAAAATTTCATAACTGTAGTCAATCTTAAAAGTATTCGCAAATATCATAATTGCTTCTTTGGCTCGATCGAGATCGGATATTTCTGGATAAAAGCGAACTAGACCACCATTTACTGGGTTAGTATTTCGATCTTGGAATAAAGGTGTGTGAGGTTGTTTTTCGATCTCCGTACCATTTATTCGGCATCGTGCTAAAGATTTATAGCGATAACCTTCTCGAACATAAGGATCTTGTGGAATATTAGTGAATAAACTTTGTACTCTGACAATGTTTAAATTAGAAACTAGTTTGAAGATATCTAATTGGGGTTTACTATTTTCTATTCTGTACATTGTTGTTTTGGTGAAACGTAGCTTATTATTATTTCATTATTATAACTTTTATTAATTTTTGTAAAAAATAACGTAAGATGCTATTTTAGCAACAAATAATACTTAAATCTCAAAAAGTGCAATTATTGGTATTATTTAAGTTTGCGATCGAGGATAGATCTCGCTTTAAAATCGATGTTGATAATATCAGTTAGGTTTGATTTACGACTTTTAAATGCTTAAAAATCAGCTTATTTGCCAATGTTATAAAGCCAAAATAGAAGCGATAATTACAAATATAGAAGATTAAAAAACAAGATTTAATTATTTTAATAGATTTATATTTACAGGAATCGATCGATGAAAGCAAATGCAACCTTACAAGAATTAGAACTATTTAAATATCAGGTTAATTATTCCGAACCGGTCAAGAAAGTAGCAAGTACGTTAGCAAAAATTAAGAACCTACCAGGAGTAATGGTTTTTAAAGACGGAGAAATGATGGGCATGATTTCTCAACAAAAATTTTGGGAATACATGAGCAAACCTTATAGTAAAGAAATATCTTCAAGAAAAACAATTGAATATATTTATGATTACCTTAAAGTTAAAAATTTAATCATTCCTGCTACTACGAAAATTGTTGATGCCGCGAGCATGGCGATAAAAAGATCTAAAGAAGAATTAGAAGAACCAATTGTGATTCAAATTGCTCCGCAAGAATATAGATTAATCAACTTACAAAAATTATTAGTAGCCCAATCTCAAATACACGAGATGGCTAACGCTAGGTTAATGCAATTATATAAAACTATAGATATCGCCAATCAAAAATTAAAACTTTCATCGAGTTTAGATTGCTTGAGTCAACTTTATAATCGCAAAGTATTCGATCGATATTTAGAAAGAGAATGGCAAAAAGCTCAAAAAGAATGGCAAAGCGATATAAGTTTGATTGTTGCTGGATTAGATGATTTTAAAGCATATAATGAAATTTACGGAAGTTTAAGTGGAGATGATGCGATAAAAAAGGTAGCCAGAACCATCAAAAAAGCTTTACAAAATGTAGATGGAGCGGCCGGAAGATATGGAAGCGATCGCTTTGCAATTATTCTTTCCGATCGAGATGCGATCGATGCTGCTTGTGTGGTAAAAAAAATTCGACAAGAAATCATAGCTTTAAAAATGCCTCATACTGGTTCGAAAGTTAATAAATATTTAAGTATGAGTTTTGGTATAGCTTCTTCTATTCCCTCCCAACAAGATTGTACTAACCCAGAAATGTTAGTATTCCAAGCAGAGCAAGCTTTAATTAATGCTAAAAAAGCTGGAAAAAATTGTATGAAAGTTTGGACAAATTCGAATACTTCACTTTTATTTCATTAATATTGAATCGATTCAGTTAAATTACTGATATTTAAAATATAACTGTTACTCGATAATTACTATCTAAAATTTTAGGTAGTACTTTTTGATTGTTTTATTGTTTAACATATAGAAATATTTTTCGTCAGAGTTTATTGCAAGATTAAAACATTAAATTTTTCTCAGATTATTTTAATTGAATTTACATCAATTATTCAAGTTAAATTCAGATTATTTCTCGATATTAGTAATTAAGAAAACAACCCGAACAAAAATAGAAGAAGGATTAAGGAAAATGATGAAACGTTTAATGTTTGTTGGTTTATCTTTATTAACAATCGCAGCAACAGCTCCAGTACAAGCAGGAGAATTAACAGCTACTAGAACGGCTAAAGTTTCCAAACAAACTACTCCAGCTAATTTAGTAAGTCGTGGCTATCGCGGTTATTTAGAAAGAGTTGGTATTCCTAGCAATCATGCATTTCTATCTGCTATCAAAACAGGAGAAGTAGATGAAAAAGATTTAGTAAAAAGCGGAATTAGAGCAGGATTATTATCTCCTTCTACAATCGATGATGCTAGCTATATTCATGGTGTAAGAGTTCAGTTAAAAGGCTTCGATAGTGGTGACTAATCGAGTATTTTGCCAGTAATTAGAGATTTAGATTCCTTGGACTATATTGTTTGAATTTCCTTGCAAAGAACGGCAGTAATATTATTTATTACTGCTATTTTATCTTTATTAAAATAATTCTGAGATAGTTACCTCATTTTAAAATTACCAGTTATTATGAGATAATAATCCGCAAACAAGGATTAAAAATTGTAAATAAACTGAAGATAAATTAAGATGGCGATCGAACTATACGATTTAGTGGGAGCAGATGAAAAACGCAGTTTCAGTCCATTTTGTTGGCGAGTAAAAATGGCATTAGCCCACAAAGAATTAGAAATAAAAACTATACCCTGGCATTTCACAGATAAAGAAGCGATCGCTTTTTCGGGACAGGGAAAAGTACCAGTAATTATAGATGGGGAGAATGTTGTTTGCGATTCTTGGAAGATTGCTAATTATTTAGAAAATAACTATTCAGATCGTCCCTCTTTATTTGGCAGTTTAGAAGCTAAAAGTCACGCTCTATTTATTAAAAATTGGAGCGAAAAAGTCTTAGCTAAAAGCTTATTTCCTTTATTGATAAAAGACGTTTATTATCATTTGAATGAAAAAGATAAAATATATTTTCGGCAAACAAGAGAACAATTTTTAGGTCAAACTTTAGAAGAATTTAGCAGCGATCGTCAAAAAAATTTAGAAAATTTTCGTCAGGTACTAATACCATTACGCGAAACCTTAGCAGTGCAATCTTTTCTAGCAGGAGATCGACCAAATTTTGCCGATTATATTGTTTTTGGTTACTTTCAGTGGGCTAGATGTATTTCTGAATTAAAATTACTGGAAACTAACGATCCGATATATTCTTGGCGAGAAAAAATGCTTTCTATTTTTGACGGAATGGCTGCAAAAGCAGTAGGTTATGAAGTGTAAATAATTCACTTATTTATATTGACAATTTTTTGGTTATCTTGTCGAATAATTTACAAAACAAGGTACGTTAATACTATTGCTTAGTGCCATAGATTCCCTCTAGTAAGATTTGAATTTTTTTATCGATCGCTTGAAGGATTTTTTCTTTTTTGCTGTGTTCTAATTCCTCGAAAATATCTCCCCAATTTTCTTGACAAGCTTCTAAAACATCTTCTCGATACAATTTAAATAGATATCTTTTTTTCTTTTTATTTAAGGTTTCTATTCTGCCGATTTTGGAAAGAACGTTATTTAATCTATTTTTTGTAACTAAAGATAAGATATTTGCTTCGATCGAGTTCAAATTATTATTAATTGGCTTAACATTTTTATAATCCCATTTTTTTGCTAAATGAAAGCGATCGAAATTTTCATTTATTTTTTCATAGCCGATCCAGCCTAAATTTTTTTTGTCATTCATCAAACAGATTGTTTTATAATTCCCCAAAAAAAGAATAAATAGTTGCTCTAGTATCTTTAACTCGAGTCATACTTCTTCAAAAACTTGTTTGATGCGATCGAGTTCCAATTCCGAAAGATAATCTACAGCCCAATTTGCTTGACGTTGCAGCATATGCATCGGATAAGTATTAGCCACTCCTAATACTTGCATTCCAGCTTTCTTAGCCGCTTCTATACCCGCTTCAGTATCTTCGATCGCCAGACATTCGGACGATTTTAATTGTAAAGTAGGATCGTGTTTGTTGAGACGTTCGACTGCTAAAAGATAGCCGTTTGGTTCGGGTTTGCTGGCTGTAATGTCATCTCCAGCGACAATAACGCTAACATATTGTTTGAGATCGGCGCGATCGAGAATCAATTCTATTTCTGTTTTTAAAGCCCCACTTACCACGGCGATCGCTAATTCTGCGGCTTGAATTTGCGCCATGACAGCTTTAATTTCGGGATAAATGGGTAAATTTGCTAATTCTGCCAATTTCTGTTGATAAGCTTTTGTTTTCGAGGCGATCGAAGTATTTAAATAATCATCTGAGATGACGCGGCCTCTGCGAGAGAGAATATCCTTAATACAAGCGCGATCGCTTCTACCTAAGCAAATTCTGCGATACTCTTCATCGTCGGGAGGACGGAGATTTTCTGCAAGTACTATTTCGTTAATCAACTCTTGATGAATTGATTCGTCATTGATAATTACGCCATTGAAGTCGAATAGAACTGCTTTTAAACTCATTGAGTCAATCTTAAGATCTCGCTTGCTTTTCTGAAATTGTAGCGATTATAAAGTATTTCTGGTATTAAAAGCGAAGTGGAAATGGGGGTAGCTCGAGATTTAGGCAAAATTAAAGCTGATTCTCAGCAAATATTAATCCTATCTTGATTGAATAATTTTATAAGCAGTTTCAAAAAACTAAGCAAATTTAATTTAATATTCGATCGGGTCTTGTATATTAAGTAAATCTGTTAAAATTTTAAATTGAATTAGATTTATGCAATACATTTCAAGTATCCACCCCCATTCCCTTGCTGATTAGGAAAAATATCTGTGACTGAAATTATTACTTCTCAAAAATCCCCAAGTTCTCCTGACAACATATCTTATGATATCGAGAATACTGTCTTAGAAAGATATCAAGAAGGTGCGCGGCAGCAACAGCCTAGTTTGTGCTGTCCGACCGAATACGACAATACTTATTTAGATATTTTACCTCAAGAAATCATCGAAAAAGACTACGGTTGCGGCGATCCTACTCGTTATGTAAACCTAGGAGAAACTGTCGTCGATCTGGGGTCTGGTGCGGGTAAAAACTGCTATATTCTCGCTCAAAAGGTAAGGGAGGCAGGTCAAGTTATCGGTGTCGATTTTAATGATGTCATGCTCGATTTAGCCCGAAAATATCAATCAGAAATAGCGGCTAAAATCGGATACAATAATACCAAATTTGTCAAGGGTAAAATTCAAGATTTAAAGTTAAATATAGAAACTGCCGAAGCCTGGTTAAAAGAAAATTCTATTACTTCAATAGAAGGCTTAAGTGCTTTTGAAAGCGAATGCGATCGCTTGCGACAAGAAACCCCTCTTATTGCGGATGAAACTGTCGATGTAGTTATTTCTAATTGCGTGCTTAATTTAGTGCGCCCTCAAGACAAAAAACAGCTTTTTCAGGAAATATATCGGGTTTTAAAAAGAGGTGGTAGAGCGGTAATTTCTGATATAGTTTGCGACGAAGATCCCAGCCCAGAAATACTCAATAATCCCGAATTGTGGAGCGGTTGTATTGCAGGTGCGTTTCGAGAAAATAACTTCTTGAAAATGTTTGAAGATGCGGGATTTTATGGCATTGAAATTCTCAAAAGAGATGAAAAACCCTGGCAAGTAATTGATGGAATTGAATTTCGATCGATGACAGTGCGGGCTTTTAAAGGTAAAGAAGGGCCTTGTTGGGAAAGGAAGCAGTCTGTAATTTATAAAGGCCCTTGGAAAAAGGTAGAAGATGATGACGGTCATATTATTTGTCGCGGCGAAAGAATGGCAGTTTGTGACAAGACCTATAACATTTTAACTAATCCTAATAGTCCTTATGCTCGGGATATAATTCCCGTCCCTCCCTATCAAGATATTCCTCTCGAAGAAGCAACAGTATTTAATTGCAAGAGTAAAGCAGTTAGAGATCCAAAAGAAACTAAAGGACAGAATTATCGCATCACTAATTTAAGTGAAGATGATTGTTGCAGTCCCGGAGAATGTTGTTAATTTAATTAGTAGAGGCATTGTTATAATGTCTCTATATTGTTTTTAGATCTTAAAAAAATGCTCCATTCGATCGCTCCTTTTGACAAAAAAATAGCGCGACCTTTAAATAAAAACAAAATAACAGTCCTGCAAATTAACCTCGGTAAACGCTGTAATTTGGCTTGCAATCACTGTCATGTCGAAGCCGGCCCGAAACGAACAGAAGAATTATCGCCAGAAATTTGCCAGCAATTAATTCAATTAATCGATCGCTTCGAGCAAATAAAAACAGTCGATTTAACTGGCGGCGCGCCGGAAATGAATTATGGTTTTAAAGCGATCGTAGCAGCAGCAAGAAAAGCAGGAAAAGATGTTATTGTTAGGTCTAACTTGACGATATTTTTCGAACCAGGATTTGAAAATTTACCCGAATATTTTGCCAAAAATAACTTAAAAGTCGTAGCTTCTTTACCTTGTTATTTATCGAAAAATGTAGACAAGCAAAGAGGTGCAGGAGTTTATAATAAATCGATCGCCGCAATTCAAAAATTAAATCAATTAGGTTACGGTAAAGCTCCTAATTTAACCCTAGATTTAGTTTACAATCCTCCAATTCCTCACGAGAATAATTTTTCTCTAACTCCAGAGCAAAAAAAATTAGAAAAAGATTACAAGCAATTTTTACAAGAAAATTTTGGTATCGTGTTCGATCGCCTTTTTGCTATTACTAACCTGCCGATCGGCAGAATTAAAGATTATCTAATCCTAAAACAACTTTATTATCCTTACTTGCAATTTCTCGAAACTTATTACAATGATTCGACTTTAGAACATTTAATGTGTAAAAACCAACTTTCGATCGACTATTTAGGTAATATTTATGACTGCGATTTTAATCAGATGGAAAATTTACCCGCAACTACTCGAGATGGCAAAAAATTAACTGTTGCTAAACTATTAGAAGCCGATTGTTTAGATCTAATTAAGGAAATTAAAACCGCACCATATTGTTACGGTTGTACTGCTGGTACGGGATCTAGTTGTGGGGGATCTCTATTGTAAGTTCGACCTAGTAGTAATCATTCAACTTCGATCGAGTTCTATTAATCAAGAAAATTGATTATTTATTTAGACAACTAAACTAGTTATACTTGCGATCGTCGATTTTGAGTTGTCGAAAAAACAATTTCAGATTTAAAAGTGTTCTTTTAAAAAGAAAAATTATTTCTTATTATTAGATTGAGTCAAAATCTAATACTACATTTATATTGAATTATTATTTATTATCATAATTTCGGCTCGATTATTGATGTATCAAAACTTCAAACAGATAGACAATCTAATTAGTCAAGTCTATTTATTGAATAAGTAAACTAACAATTGATTTTATTTTGATATAATAAAAAAAGCCTTGAAGAAAATACTAAAGGCAAGTTATTTTCCTCAAGGTATAAATATCAAAAAATAGATGAACCTAACACTCACAAGGAGTCTGTTACAAATGAGTTAAGTTAACTTAACTCATTTACTAGATTAACAGGCTTTTTTTATTAAATTTTATTTTGAATTTAAAACCTATTTAACTTTATTGAAACTTCATATTATTTCAAATTCATAACTGGATCTATATAAAATTTTTGCAAAAATGAAGTATGTGGGAGCTAATTTTATATTTTTATTCGATTAGTCTGGAAGTTCTCTTAATTATTGGGACTAAAAATTATAGCAATTTCAATTAAGCTGAAATAATTAGATGGCATTAATGTTGTTATTTCTTAGGAAATTTTACGAACTTGATACTAATAATTTCTTTGAGTATATTGAAAAAAGAAATTAATTCAAATAACTTAGTTCCATGAAATTGAAGTCTTTGATTCCCTTACTGCTTATCTCTCCATTATTTTTAGTTTTTTCTCCTCAAAAAGTAGAAGCACGCTCCATGGTAGAAAATTCTGGAGATGAGTATATGATTACAAATAATTCCAAGCAAACGATCCGTTTTAGAATGGCAAATAATTCACGTGTTTTTCGTCTTAGATCTGGAGAAACCGCATCTTATCGCAATATGAATTCAGCAGAAAAGCTAATGGTTTATACCTATTCTGACGGTCGTTGGCACATGTTAGGAGAAAGAGCTTATCAACTTGAGACTATTCCTTTTTTAAGTATGGAACGTTCTACAATGGACTCTGAAGATAATACGATTAGTTTTAGAATGGAATAAATTCATTTTTACAAAAAAAACTAAACCCTAGTAAGATTACTAGGGTTTTTATTTATAGTTTTATATTTTAATTTTCAATGTTTTCTTTATTTTTATTAATTACATAAGGTGCTATGACAATTTTTTTGTGTTTATCTTTGTTTTTGCCCAGTTGATAAGGTGCTATGACAATTTTATTTCGATCGGACTCTATTTTATCGCGATCGCCGCCATAAGTTCTTTGATAGTTCTCCATTTTGGTTAAAAAGTTAAAAAAATATTAACGCCACGTAAGTATAAAATTAATTTTAAAACAATTAAACTATTATTTGTGTTCCTGAATACACAAACCTGCACCGCGCTTGAGATCGACGCATATTTGCTTAAGTGAATTTTTCCCTTATCTGGTGGTTTGTACGCTGGGATAGGGAGTTTTAGCGCATTCGATCGAGTCGAATAAGATCGTTGTCAACCCAATTTTTTAGCAAAAAGATAAGATAATAATAGAATATTCACGCGAAACTAAATGACAATAGACCATAAAACTATTCGAAAAATTGCTAATTTTACAGCTATTCTTGCAGCTTTCGGTACTAATATTGCAGCCAATCTCAATCCAATTAACGGACTCACAATTGGAGAAATTTCCAACACGCTTTTTAAAGATGTTTTAATCACCCCCGCTAACTATGCTTTTGCAATCTGGGGATTAATTTATTTAGGCTTATTTAGCTTTGCTGTTTATCAAGCATTACCCCAGCAAAAAAATAACGCATTGCTCGATCGAATTGGTTATCTTTTAGTATTAAGCAGTGCGGCTCAGATAGTTTGGGTTTTTGCTTTCTTATCGAGATCTTTTCTCTTATCTTTATTAGCAATGTTTGCGATTTTGTTGTCTTTAATTATTAGTTATTATCGCTTACAAATTGGCAAAAAGAGAATTTCAAGTCGGGATAAATGGTTTATACAAATACCTGTCAGTATTTATTTAGCTTGGATTAGCGTAGCAACAGTAGTTAACGTCGCAATCGTACTTTATAATTGGAACTGGAATGGTTGGGGGATCGACCCACAAATTTGGAGTGGAATTGTTTTACTTTTAGCAGGAATATTAGTTACGATCGTAGCTTTAGTTAGAAGAGATCTTGCTTTTGTTTTTGTTTATATCTGGGCATTTTTAGCAATCTCTATTAGACATTTAGATAAGCCAATAATTTTTATTACTGCAGGATTGTTATCGCTGTTATTATTAATTTTAGTAATGTTTACTCTGGCTCGTCGTCGCAAATCAGTAGCTTTTATCGATCGAACGAGCTAATTAATAAAACGGGAGCAAGAATTATAATTGCGCTCGAATCCACAACTAAAAAAGTCAATAAAGAACTCGCCAATTCTGAAGATAATTGAGCGATAATAATAAAAACTTCTCCCAGTATAATTATTAACCCCGAATCGAATTAAATCTTTTGATAAACTCTTTAGCCAGATCGTTAAAACTTTTAGCACCAGATGATTTTGGTTCGGTTAAAACTACAGGTTTATATTCATCAACTGCCCTCGCTACAGCAACATTTGTCGGAATTTCTGTATTAAAAATAGCCTCTCTACCAAAATCAGTTATCAATCTTTCTTTAATATTTTCTGCCATATTAGTAGTCCTACCCAGAGAAGTAAAAACAATTCCCAGCAGATTTATTTTCGTGCGATCGCTTGCTTTTAACTGTCTAACTCTTCCTTCTAAAATCCCAATTCCGATCGTCGATAATGGTTCAGGTTTGGCGGGAATTATATAAAAATTACTAGCTAAAATACCGCTACGAGTAATTAAATTATCCCCCGGAGAAAAATCCAAAAAAATCCAATCATATTGGTTAATAGTTTCTTGCAATATTCCTCGCATTAAATTATCTTCTAATCTCTGCCAATTTTGTTTAAAATCTAATCTTTCTCCTTGAGATTTAGAATAAACAATTTCGGCTAAATAATAATCATCATAAAGTTCTAAATCTCCTGGTAATAGATCGAATCCAGCTATTTGACAAACATTTTTTTGAATTATTTTTTCTAAAGAAACATCTGGATCGAAATTTTTATTAGTAGCGCGATCGACTAATGTTTTTAAAGTGCGATTTTGTTGTTTTAATTGAGCGAACTTACCCGGAGGCATTAAACTAAGAGTAGCATTTATTTGCGTGTCTAAATCTACTACTAATACTTTTTTTCTACTATTTTTTGCCAAACAAGTTGCTAAATTAAGGGTAACAGTAGTTTTACCTACTCCACCTTTCATATTTACCATGGAAATAATATAGCCCATATTTTAAATCGACTCCGATCGAATAGTTATTTTCGAGGGTAATTAAGGTACGATCGGTAATTACCCAGATCTTATATTATAAATGCTTAATACTAATATATTTTGGTTGTGCTTTTACTCGTTCGATCCAGGCTAAAATAGCGGAAAATCCGCTTAAGTCAAAATTTCCTTCCTCAGCTACGTGAGTATATGCAAACAAGCCAATATCTGCAATAGTATATCGATCGCCAACAAAAAAATCTTGTTTTGATAAGTGTTTTTCCATTATTTCTAAAGCAGCGTAGCCCAGTTTTTGTTTTTTAGCTAATTCTTCTTTATATTCTTCAGCTTTACCTAAAATAGAGATCCAATATCTCGAAGTTGCAAGATTAGGTTCGTGGCTGTATTGTTCGAAAAATAGCCATTGCATTACTAAGGATCTTTGCCAAATATCTTCAGGGAAATATTCCGTATCTTGACTTAAATAAAATAAAATAGCGTTAGATTCTGCTAAAAATTTTCCGGTTTCTATTTCTAAAACAGGTGTCCTACCGTTCGGGTTTTTAGCTAAAAATTCTGGTGTTCTAGTTTCTTTTTTGACGATATTAACTGGAATTCTTTGATAAGCAATTTCTAATTGATTTAAGAGAAGACGAACCTTATAAGAATTACCAGAAGAAGCAAAATCGTATAGCTTGTACATAAAATTTTATTCGATAACTGCGATCGATCTTATTTGATTTTAGCGGTTCTATTCCCCTTTCTCGCTCCAATATTCATAATTGACAAAAACCCTCGATCGTGCATCCTAAATTAGTTATATTAAACAAAATTTACTAATCGACAACTCTTCAAAATATTTAAACTTAATTTTAATTTCAATTAAATAATAATTATTACCTTAAACGATCGAATCGGCCGGTCTATTTTATTTCTATTTCATTTTAAACTGAAAAATCTGTGTCTTTAGTAACGTCTGCATCTGAAAATGAATACGGCGAAAGCGGTGGCGAACATGGCTCAGAATATTACGATAAATCGGGCGAATACGGCGAATACAGCCAAGATCGCGAACATGGTGAAAGCGGTGAAGAAGGTGAATACTACAATAACAATCGATCTGGCAGCCAAAATAACGATTTTTACTACAATCCTTCTCCAGAAAACCAACAGCAATAAAACTTTAATCCAAAT
>CAYWIH010000092.1:13657-21517 GCA_964458305.1 uncultured bacterium
CAGCGCGATCGCCAAAAATGTAGCCGAAAACTTTGGGGATCTAAAGTCAATGCTTGAGTAGGACAAACTCCGGTACACAAACCGCATTCTACACAAATTTCGTCGTCAATTACTATTTCGCCACTAGCAACACTAACTTTAATATCCTGCATTCTCATCCATTCGATCGCTGCTTCTAAAGCATCTATATCCCCAGATAACTCTACTAGCAAAGTTCCGACTTGATTCGGTGCTACTTGCGCCCTGATAATGTTAGCAGCCACGTTAAAATCTTTCGCCAGTCGATAAGTTACTGGCATATGTACGGTGGTTTGAGGAAAATTGAGAGTAACTCTTTTTTTCATGTCGATACAATAAAATTACGATCTTTGTTAAAAAAGTAAAGAATTATAAAATTAACTTGACATGAGCGAAAATATCACAGAGAACCAAAACACTGACAATCGCATCGGTAAAATATTAATTGCGATCGTGGCGATCGTTTTAAGTATAGCTGTATTTTTAGGTTTACAAAGCGAAACAGGAACGGCATCTTTAGAAGAACAAGCACAAAAATCTATTCCTCTAGAAGTAGCTTTAAGCAATGGCAAACCGACTTTAACAGAATTTTATGCCAATTGGTGTACCACCTGCCAGGCAATGGCAAAAGATTTAGGAGAATTAAAACAAGAATACGGCGACTCTGTAAACTTTGTTATGCTCAATGTTGATAATAGTAAATGGTTGCCAGAAATTTTGCGCTACCGAGTCGATGGCATACCTCATTTTGTATTTATTAACGAAGAAGGAGAAGCGATCGCAGAAAATATCGGAGAGTTACCGCGATCTTTTTTAGAAGAAGATTTAGATGCTTTAGTTGCTAATGCAGAAATACCTCACGTCTATTTTCAAGGTCAAGTTTCTCAATTAAATTCTGCAACAGTCGATCTATCTAACGATAATAATACCGACGATCCTCGCAGTCACGGGGCGCAAGTTCGAGACTAAATTAATATAACATTGGGGGCGATCGATCCGTTCCCAAATATTTTAATTACGATGGTTGTTATTGTAGTGAATTCTCGTTCCAGCCCACTGTAATTTTTCGCGAATAGTTTGATAAAACGAGTAACTTTCTCTTAAGATAATAAAATTAGCGAAACAATCGGCCATTCGAACCGTAACCCTTTGTCCCGGCCAAACCTTAGTAGCCAGCGCGCTATCAGTCCAAAGTTTGGTATTTACCTCGAGATCTTCAAGAGGCCAAATATTAACGATCGAACCCGGTGGAATTACGATCGGACGGCTAGAAAGACTTAAAGGACAAATCGGCGTAACGACGATCGCCTCCATCCCCGGATGCAAAATCGGCCCGTTAGCAGAAGTCGTGTAACAAGTAGATCCTGTGGGTGTAGCTACCAGCAAACCGTCACCGTGATATTGATCTACCACCTCCCCATCTACCTCCATTTCTAAAATAGAAGTTGGCATTCGATCGACCGCTGCAGGTTTGATACACATTTCATTGAGACAGAAAAAGCGATCGCTGACGGATTGGGGATCGCTGCGAGGCCCTTCAAACAAACCAGCTTGTAACATCATTCTTCTTCTAACAGCATAACGATCGTTTTGCAAGCGATCCCAAACTTTTTCAGTGTTTTTGAAAAGTTCTAAAGGTTCGGTCAGAAATCCCAAATGTCCCCCCACGTTTACCGCTAAAATGGGTATTCCTTCGATAGCAAGGTGTCTTGCTGCTGCTAGAATCGTACCGTCTCCACCTAAAATGACCGCCAAATTAATTTTATTGGTAGCCGAAGCCAAAAAAACTGGGTAAGGATTATCTTTTGCTCCTGAAGGCCCGATTAAAACTTGGCATTGTCGGGCTTCTAATTGTTTAGCACATTTTTCTGCCCAAGATTTACTTTGAGAATCTCCTGCTTTGTAGGCAATAATTACTTGCTTTAAATCCACTGTAATTTGCTCTGGCAATAATTTCTAATTTAGAAATAACACTCTCAGTGTAATCGAAGGAAAAAAATTTTTCCGCGCTCATTTTAGCCTTAAAACCTACTCTCGATGCGATTTACTCCCATATATCCCTGGTTATACCGCTTGCTTGCTCCTACTTTTCCCAATTGTCTCTGGAGCGGACGAGGCGATCGTAATTGGATTGCTCTTACTTTTGACGACGGCCCCCACCCAGAATATACCCCCCAATTGTTAAAAGTTTTAGAGCGTTACGACCTAGTAGCTAGTTTTTTTTGCTTAGGTAGTTGCGTAAGGGAAAATTCAAAGCTCGTGAGGGAAATATCTCAAAGAGGACATTGGCTGGGATTGCACGGTTATAAGCATACATCCTTTACTGCCTTATCTCGAGTCGAACTTAACAAAAGTTTGCTTTTAACCAAAGAGGCGATCGCAACTGCTACCAATATCGAACCGGATCGTCTAATTGACGTTCGACCTCCCAATGGTTTGTTCAGTCCCGCTATACTTAAGCAATTACATCAGCTCGGTTATCGAGTTGTCATGTGGAGTTTGGTATCTGAAGATTGGCTTAACCCGGGCATCGAGATCGTTCGCACTCGAATTATCGATGGAGTCAAGAACGGAGCAAATATCGTTTTACACGATGGTTGTTATGGCGGCGGCCCGGATGTCGCTGCGGTAGTTGCCAATTTAATTCCAGCTTTATTAGATCGAGGTTATCAATTTGTGAGTATCGATGATTTTTGGCAACAAAAATTAAACCCTAATAACTCTCAGTAAATTTTTTAGATCTAATTGGTTATTTTTGAGGCCTGAATGAAGATATTTTGTTAAGTTGATGTTCGGTATCTAAATCTATTATTCAGAACCGATGTACTATTTAAGCGAGCGATAATAATATCGGTGATAACCAGGAATTATTATGCGATCGAAGCTACAATCAAAAAGGTTTTTAATCTTTTTAAACTTAAAAACCTACTTACGTGGATTTCCAGTCAAACTTCAGCTAAGGTATGAAATGATGTAATGTTTGACCTACTTTAAACCGGTAAAGTGAAATTGAAGGGACAGTAAACCTAAATAAGAGTCTATTAATTTCAATTAGGTAGATAAACTAAGACTATCTTCTAATTGTGTAGTGAAGAAACAAGAGGAAAAGGGAATGACGCAGGCTAATGAAGTCTTGGCAACTATTGTCGAACCAAGTAACGAATGGGAATTTTTCATAAGTGAAGCTAACGAAGAAATGACAGAAGAAGTTGGCGAAACTACCGAAGAAGAATCGATCGCCAGCAAAACAAGAAAAGCGAATATAACTCGTCGCACGGTAGAAAAAGGCAAGAAAAACAAGCCTTATACAGAAGATTCGATTCGCATTTATTTACAAGAAATCGGTCGCATCAGACTTTTAAGAGCAGAAGAAGAAATTGAATTGGCTCGCAAAATCGCCGATTTATTACAGTTAGAGCGCATTCGCGAAGATCTCGAAGATCGTTTGGAGCGCACTCCAAGAGACGATGAATGGGCTAGAGAAGTAGACATGAACCCCCGTGAGTTCCGTCGTCGTCTCTATTTGGGCAGACGGGCTAAAGATAAAATGGTTCAATCTAACCTTCGCTTGGTCGTTTCGATCGCGAAAAAATATATGAATCGCGGTTTGTCTTTTCAAGATTTGATTCAAGAAGGTTCTCTCGGCTTAATTAGAGCTGCTGAAAAATTCGACCACGAAAAAGGTTACAAGTTCTCAACCTACGCTACTTGGTGGATCAGACAGGCAATTACCAGGGCGATCGCCGATCAATCTCGCACCATTCGCTTACCCGTTCACCTCTACGAAACTATTTCCCGCATTAAGAAAACGACTAAAATTCTCTCTCAAGAAATGGGCCGCAAACCCACCGAGGAAGAAATCGCCACTCGCATGGAAATGACCATCGAGAAGTTAAGATTTATAGCTAAGTCGGCTCAATTACCGATCTCTTTAGAAACTCCGATCGGCAAAGAAGAAGATTCTCGATTGGGCGATTTTATCGAAGCTGACGGCGAAACTCCAGAAGATGAAGTATCTAAAAACCTCCTCAGAGAAGACCTCGAAAATGTTCTCGATACCCTCTCACCGCGCGAAAGAGACGTATTGCGCTTGCGTTACGGTTTGGATGATGGCCGCATGAAAACCCTCGAAGAAATCGGTCAAATATTTAACGTTACCAGAGAAAGAATTAGGCAAATTGAAGCTAAGGCTCTACGGAAATTACGCCATCCCAATCGCAACAGCATTCTTAAAGAGTATATTCGTTAAAGTTCTGTTTATTGAGATATTAACTATCAAAACTAATACTTTTATTAATCCGTTCCCTTGAGAACGGTTTTTGCATCTTTATTATTAATAAATGTAACAGAAATCTTCTCTAAACACAATACTACTTTAGATAGAGTTCTCTTTTATAAACAATAGCGTAATTATACCAATTCTCAAAAATAACAATTTTCTATAAAAATCTGAAAAAAGTTAAATTTGAGGCTATAAATCCATTAATAACCATCTGGATTTTTAAAAGTACCGATCGCTTTATTTATTTCTTTAGCAATTGATAATATTTCGAGATCTTGCCATCTTTTGCCGACAATTTGTATGCCGATCGGTAAGCCTTCTTTACTCTCGGCGATCGGGATAACAACTACAGGCGAACCAGTTACATTTAAAGCCATAGTATAGCCCCCAGCAGCCAAAAGATAGGGATATTTTACCCCATCAACTTCGATCGGTTTGCCAAAAGAACGATGAGAAAATGCCGGAGAAATTGAAACCGGACAGATCCAAGCATCCCATTTTGCCAGAAAACGATCCATCATCGTCATTATCCGATCGCGTTCGCTTAAGATCGCAGCATATTTATCTAAAGTGGGTGGAAAAACGAGGTTACTCTTTTTAGCTAAAGGCGTTCCCGATTTAAATACTGTTTGGGTACGGGCTGTAAATTCAGTTCTAATCGTTACTAATATTCCCGCTAAAATACTTTTTATTGAAGGAACTTTAGCAAATAATTCCATAAATAATAAATGACCGTAATTAGCTAAAATATCTTCGCCGTTTAAATCCCTAGGATTGCATTCTTCTAAATAACAACCCGCATTACTTAAGTTATTAATCAACTGTTCGATCGCCCCGCGAGTATCTCGATCTACAGGCAAAAAATCCCATCCATAACTCCAAGCAATACGCAGATCCGATAATTTTTTATTTGTCGGTTTATCTAATGCTACCGGAGGTAAACTGGGCTGTTTTTCGTCCGCACCGGCAATTAAACTAAAAGATAATTGCAAATCTTCCATCGATCTGGCGATCGGCCCTACCCTCAGCATCTGACGAACGTAGTTTGCTTGTCCTGGAAGTGGGGGAATGTGTCCTCTTGTCGAAACTCGGCCGTCGGTGGGCATAAACCCGAAAACTCCGCAATAATGGGCAGGAAGGCGGATCGATCCCCCAATATCGCTACCTAATTCTAAAGCTGAAAATCCCGCCGCGATCGCGCTTGCAGATCCGCCACTACTACCCCCAGGAGTACGATCTAAGTTCCAAGGATTGTTAGCCCTACCAAAAAGAGGATTATTGCTTTGATAATCTTGTCCTAAAGTAGGCATATTGGTTTTTCCAAGGACGATCGCCCCTGCTGCTTTTAACCTGGCTACTGCTGTCGCATCCTGTTGGGGTATGTAATTTTTTAACGGCTCGTAGCCTCCTGTAGTCTTCAATCCGGCTGTTTCTAAGTTGTCTTTAATAGTTATGGGTACGCCGTGCAAAACCCCCCAATTTTCCCCTTTAGCCAGGGCCTCGTCGGCTTCAGCGGCTCTTTTTCTGGCATTTTTTTCGTCTAGAGTGACGATCGCTTTTAATTTACCGTTATGTTTCTCGATTTGTTGTAAATAAGCATTTAATACTTCTGTTGCAGAAATTTCGCCCCGAGCGATCTTTTCGGCAATTTTATATGCGGGAGTAAAGACAATATTCATATCAATTAATTTCTTTTGAAACAACTTAAATGATTGCTTCTAATCCAACCGTGATTGTGACCGCTTCTGGTAAAGTTACTGTTATTGTAATAAACTTTTGCTAACCTCCCGTTATCGCTAATTTTAGTAACTCTGACGATAACATTTGGTCTTAAATATCTACTGGTGCGACGACCGTGACGACTGTAAAAATGCGATTTTCTAGTAACTCGATAGTATTTACAAATTCTCGTTGCTATTAATCTATCTTCTTCCCCTGCTACTGCTTTATTTTTATGTATTAAATTAGGTGCGATCGCGCCGATAATTGCACTTAATATTAACAGTACTAATCTATTTTGATAAAGAGGCTTTTTTATTATCATAATTATCCGACCTAGTTAAAAAATCTACTTTTAAGTAGAGCAAAATTATTTAAATATATTTACTTCCGTATCCATAAATAATTTTACAAGCAGATTCACAGAATTACTTAATAATAATATTACAAATTGTAAATATAGTGAATATTATTCGGGAAGAAAGAGGTTATAGGTAAATATAAATATTTAGGTGAAAATCGGAATTATTAAAAATAATATCGAGTTCGGGTAAACAGTATAAATAAGTCACCGGAGACGGGGCAACGGGGAGAAACTTGTTTATAGTGATTCGACAAAGCTTGAAATTTGATATTAATTGTCATCGTAAATCTCCCGGAAAAAATGATTTCAGAAGCAGATAAAAAACTCGATCGAGCTAAGCATGACGGAGGCAATCGAGTATGTTATTAATACTTACTTATTTATTATTTAATCCTACCGATCGAGCTGCGATCGAATCGATTAAATTGGGCAATAATGGCTTAAACCAAACACCCAAACGACCTTTAAAAGTCATTACTAATTCTCTTTTTCGCTTTGCGATCGCTTCAAGAATTAAATCGGCACATACTTCAGTTGACATGGCTTTTGGCGGCTGATTTTTTGCTGATATAATTTTTCCATCCGTACCTAAAAGACGCTGACGAATATCTGTATTTACAAAACCAGGAGAAACAATTAATACATCTACTCCCGTAGCCCGTAATTCCACCCTTAGAGAGTCAAAAAAGCCTTGCATGGCGTGTTTGCTGGCGGCGTATCCGGTGCGGGTAGGAACGCCAAATTTACCCGTTAGCGAGGAAATAGCTACTAATAAACCTTGGGATTTTTTGAGATAAGGTAAAGCATAGTGAGTGCAATATACAGATCCGAGATAATTTACCTGCATAATTTTTTCGAATATAGAAAGATCTTCTACTTTCTCAAATTTTCCCCACATTCCTATGCCAGCATTATTTATTAAACAGTCGATCGCGCTATATTCTTCGATCGCTTTTTTTATTAATATTTCGCATTCTGAGGCTAAAGTTACATCGGTGGGAACTACTATAGCTTTGCCGCCATTTTTAAGACATTCATCGGCAACTTTTATTAAACCATCTTTATTTCTCGCCGCTAAAACTAAGTTAGCTCCTAATTTTGCCAATTTAATTGCTAATTCTTTGCCAATGCCAGAAGAAGCACCAGTTATTACAAAAGTTCGATCGTTACAATTCATCTTTGTTTAATTTTAAAAAAATTCTTTTCTTAATTTAATTGGCACATCGATTTTATACCAATTCTCAAAAATAGCAAAATATTTAACTATTTTATTCAAAAATATGAAAAAAATTCAAAATCTTTTGAACTTCTTAACTAATACCAATTCTGAAAAATCACGCTACAGATAAAATAAACTATGCTTTAAGAGTCTTTATTTATTATCCTAACTGACTTCTGTACCGACGTACCACGTCCCGCTACGCGCCATTCGCCAACGTTTTACTCAGCGTTCTGCAGCAGGGCGCGAACTACTGAC
>CAYWIH010000093.1:0-6472 GCA_964458305.1 uncultured bacterium
GCCGAACTAAAAGGGTTATTTACTTCTAAAGAACTATTGAAATTTTCTTGTATCAATTCGTTATTATTCATTCTTTTTCTCCTGTAAAATTTTAAATAGACGCGAAATATCTAAAAAAAAATGCAGCAAAATTAGCCGCTTCAATTACCAAAGTAAAAGAGCGATCGATCTGTGTAAATTGCCAAATTAGACCTAACTTGAACTGTTAAATTTCAAGCAAAAATAAAGTATTATCCTCTCTATAACCTCAATAATTTAGGCAAATTCGAGCATTTTTTAGAACTGAAAGATTAAAACTCATTCCGTGTTTTCTAGAAAGAGTCACTCCTGGAAATAAGGAAAGGGTTAAAAATTTTCCCTGATTTAGCAAACAGGTTTTAGCAAATGTTTAAGAAAAAATTAAGAAACAGTTTACGTAAATAAATCTATCGCTATTGATAAGAAACAGCTATTTGCTTTTTCTTATCGGAAAAAAAATTTGAATTAGCAATATAAATAATTAGTATTAATACTAAAAGAACCGTGTTTTAAAAAATACTCAGTAGTACCTAAATACGGATATTATTCGCAAGAAAATTTTTAAATTTCTGTTTCACGAGTTGGAACTTTTTGCAAGGTTTTGTAAGATTTATTAAAAAGTTAATATCCGATCGACTTGGTTAGAAGGCTTATCTGGGTTAAGTTTTCTCTACTTATTACTTTCTAATTGTTAAAAAGCAATTCATATTTTCTATTGATTGTCAATGGGAACATCCAACAAAGATCGTTGCATAAAGAATTTGAGTAGGTTTACCGATCGAGCTTGAAGCTTAAAATTGTCTCTGTCAAACTGGAGAAAAGATCTGACAAAAAAACTATTTATTGCGCGATCGAAATACAATGAAAATACTGGCGATCGTCCACTATCCATTTAACCACAATGCTGGTGCTGCGGGAGTTATTTGGCAACTCGGACGAGAATACGAAAAATTAGGCCACCAAGTCGAATATTATTCTTTCGATAATTTACCCCAAAACTGGCCGAATCGAGTTAAAAGGGTATTATTTCCTCTATTTGTAGCCGATCGCATTAGAAAAAAAGCCGTTGACGTGGTAGATGCTTCTACCGGAGATACTTGGTTGTGGTCGAAAATATTCCAAAATAAACATCAAAAAAAACCTGCGATCGTAGTTAGAGATCATGGTTTAGAGCATATCGAACATCAAGAATTTTTAGAAGATATCGAACGAGGAAAGCGATCGATGAGTTGGAAATATCGATTGTATCGCGGTAGCATTCGTCTGTGGGAAGAAGCAACAGCATTGCGTCATGCTGACATGGTTATGTTACTCAACGATCGCGCTGTAAAATTAGCAGTAGAAAAATTAGGGGTAGATAAAAATAAAATTCGTTCGATCGTTAATGGCATTCCCGAGTATTTACTTAATTTACCGCTAGAACCAGTAAAAGAACCAATTCGCATCGCTCAGATCGGTACTTACATACCCAGAAAAGGAATACAATACAGCGTTCCGGCATTAAATAGGATACTCGATCGCCACCCGGAAGTAAAAGTAAGTTTTTTCGGCACGGAATGCCTTGAATGCACCGATCGAGAACAAATATATCGCGATTTCGATCCTAAATTCCGCGATCGCATTCAAGTAGTACCCCGATACGAACATAGTAAACTACCCGAATTACTTAAAGGCCATCAAATTAAACTACTTTCGAGTACTTCAGAAGCTTTCGGAATGGCTTTAGTCGAAGCAATGGCTTGCGGTTTGGCCCCCATCACTACAAATACCCCAGGGCCGCTAGAAATAGTCACCGATGGAGAAGATGCTATGGTTATTCCTTCTCGCGACGCTGAGGCGATTTTTGAGGCATTAGAGAAGTTAATCGGCGATCGCCCTTACTTAGAAACACTGCGTCATCAAGCTTATCAAACTGCTCAAAAATACAGTTGGCAGAAAATAGCTAAAAACACTGTTGCCATCTACGAAGAAGCTTTGTATCAAGGAGACAGCAATTAAAAAAATCAGTATATTTAATTTTGTCTAGTATTAATAAAGACAGCTACAAGAGTCCAAAATCAAAAACCGCTTGGATCGCTATCTTCGGCTTAATTTTAGTTCTTTTGGCTGGTTTTGCGGTCGGTGCTGGTCGTCTTTTAGTTATTATTTTTCCCCTCGGTTCGATCCTTGTCGGGCTTTATCTTTACCTGCGATCGCCGGTAATGTACGTAAGTTTTGTTTGGTGGTTGTGGTTTGTCGGCCCTTTAATTCGCCGTATAATTGACTATCAAAGCGGTTTTCTCACTTTCGGCCCTTGGACTTTAACACCCACTTTAGTTACTTGTATTTCCGGTCTGAGTATCATCAAACTTTTACCAAAAAATACGATCGGTAGCACGCCTTTTTTATTGTGTATCGGCAGCGTATTTTATGCGTTGCTAATCGGAATTTTACAAAATCCGAAAACCGTCGTTATCAATCAATTTTTAAGTTGGTTGTGTCCGTTATTATTCGGCTTTCATTTATTTTTGACCTGGCGAGATTATCCTCAGTATCGCAGAATACTGCAAAAAACTTTTGTTTGGGGAACATTATTTTTAGGAGTTTACGGAGTAATTCAATATTTAATCGCCCCCAGTTGGGATCGTTTTTGGCTCGAAAATATAGATAATCCAACTTTTGGTAAACCCTATCCTTTACAAATTCGAGTTTCGAGTAGTTCAAATTCGCCCCAAGGATTTGCTAACTTAATGATAGCGGGTTTATTAATGTTATTTAATTCCGGTGGCAAACTATTTTTTCCTGCTTCTGTTTTTGGCTATTTAGCTATTCTTTTATCTCGAGCTAGATCTGGTTGGATCGGTTGGGCGATCGGTTTGATGACATATTTAATTTCGATTAAAACTCGATTGCAAATTCGTTTAATTGCAACTGCGCTCGGCGGAGCAATATTAGTCGTACCTTTAACATTAGTCGAGCCATTTTCAGAGATTATTAGTTCTCGATTAGAAACTCTTACAGCAGTGTCCGATCCTAGTGAAGATATCAGTTATCGAGCCAGAGCGCAAGGTTATGCCGAACTTCTTAATATTGCTTTATCTCAATTTTTAGGTCGAGGTTTGGGTTACGTTATTACCAGTAACAGCATCGGGAGTAGAGATAGTAGCATTTTGGCGATGTTATTTAATTTAGGTTGGTTGGGAAGCATTCCCTATCTTTTAGGAATGTTAATGTTGTTATTTAAACTATTTCAAGCAACTCAAAAACGCGAAGATCCTTTTATTAGTCTTTCCTTTGCGATCGCCCTTTCTGTTTTCATGCAAATTGGTTTAAATTTGATTAACGATAGTACGATCGGTATGGTAATTTGGGGTTTTATTGGTATTGGTATGGCTGGTTATAAATATAATTCTTGCGAAAAAATTATCAAGCGCAAAAATCGCGCGATCGAATCTTAAAATGGATCGTTCTTTTTCTTATTTATTTTGAGATTGTTCTTTTAAAAATTCAATTACCCGCCGAAAAACTCTATTAGTAGGATGTTTTGGATCGGGGTCGTATCCTAAACTTAAAACAGCGTGAGAACTGCTCGGAATTTGATAGGGATTGTTTGCTTTAGAATTAATTTCAATAGTTTCTAAAATCCGATTTTGTTGCCAACACAATTCTTCACTATCTTCGATCGTTTCTGTTGTTTGACCGAATTCTTTTTGCAGTGTAATAAATCTTTCAGGAGGACAACTCCCATCTTCAGAAAATCTCAAAGCCAAAATTCTTACACCATTTTTAGCCCTATTTTTAGCAGCTTCTAAATCTTCAGGAGAAACACCCAAAGCTTCTTTGCGATCTTGGGAAATTCTTAAGGGTAAAGATGGCTGACTGGCAACAGCACCAATCACCGAATCATCTGCCATTAAAGATAAAACAAACCCCCCTGTCAAACACATTCCAATTACCCCAACCCCATGACCGCCGCATTCATTTTTAGCGTGTCTGCAGAGAGATTTTAACCAATCTGCGATCGGACTGGATTTATTTTTAGCAAGTAAATAAAATTCTTTACTAATACATAATTGACCTATATATTGAAATATTTTAGGTACGGAAATAGGCGCGTTAGGTGCGCCAAATAATAAGGGTAAATAGACGGTAAAATTAGCCTCGGCAATTCTGCGAGCCAGATCGACAGATTCGGGAATCATTCCTGGTAATTCGTGCATTAAAACTACTGCGGGGCCGCTCCCTTTTTTATATACGGTGCGATCGCCAAACACAAATTTATCAAAATCTTCCATAATATTAGCCATTTTTAAATTAATTACTTAGTCATTTTTTGAATTATTTCTTTGTATTCTGGATAGCGATCTAATAATTCTTGTCTGTTGCCTATTTCAAAATCTTCAAAATCGAAACCGGGGGCAACAGTACATCCTACCAAAGCAAAATTATTTTTATTTTTTTCTCCTAATTCAGCAGCAAACCAACTATTTTGTGCGACGATTGCCTGCATTGTTTCCCCATTTTCCCAATCTTGTCCTAATTTTATTTCCCGATATTGGCCGGTACTATTTATTTCATGAATTTTCAAAGTACTTCCTAAATAAAAATGCCAAACTTCATCTTGTTTGATGCGATGCAAAGTTGAAAATTGTTCGCCAACTAATAAATAATAAATAGCTGTTGAAAAAGATCTAGAACCGCTAAAACGAGCCGGCAAAGATGCTTGGGAAATAGATTCTTGACTGCGATAATTTTCTCTAAAGTAACCACCTTCGGGATGGGGTTCTAATTGCAATGCTGCAACTATTTTTTCAGGATCGAAGTCGTTCATTTTCCAGTTAATTTTACTATTTTCACTTTTAAATATTGTACTTTCCCTTGCGATCGTTATTTTAAATTCGATCGGATAAGAACAAAATAACTAACGATCGCCCCTGAGATTTTGGTAATTTTAACTACATAAGTAGCAATACCGCAGTATAATTATTGAATCCGTTAAAAAAAGTTAAAGAAACGGGTTTAATAATAAGATACTGTAAAGCTTATGTCTAGTTCTTTAACCAAGAGCATCCAGAAAAAGCTACAACCCACCTCAGCTTGGGCGATTATAATCGGATTTTTTCTATTTTTAACTTTATGCTTTTTGGTTGGTGCTGGTCGCCTGCTCGTGCCTATTTTTCCGCTAGGATCTGTAGCAATAGCTTTGTTTTTATATTTCCGCTATCCTTTACTTTATACGGGTTTTACCTGGTGGATGTGGTTTATCGGGCCTTTTATTCGTCGCTTAATTGACTATCAAAGCGGTCATATTACTCCAGGGCCTTGGGCACTAACTCAAATGTTAGTTACTGCAGTTTCTTTTATTACTGTATTCAAATATTTGCCTAAATTATTGTATCGTCAGGATAGTCTTCCTTTTATTATTTGTCTTAGCAGCGTTTTTTATGCCTTTTTAGTGGCGATCGTTAAAGGAACGAGTCCCACGGCTATAGTCCTCAATTTTCTAGCTTGGGCAACTCCGATCGCTTTTGCAATACATATATTTGTCAATTGGCGAGATTATCCTCAATACGCCCAAAACCTTCAGCGGGTCTTTATTTGGGGCGTTACGGTGATGGGATTGTATGGTATTTGGCAATATTTAGTCGCACCGCAATGGGATCGATTTTGGCTGGTTAGCACTGGCAATGTTACCTACGGTCATCCCGTACCTCTGGGAATACGAGTCTGGAGTACGATGATGATTCCTCAAAAGTTTGCTGTCGTGATGACGGTGGGTTTGCTGCTATTATTTATTATGAAAGGTAAAATGCGCTATCTTGCTGCCGGAGCGGGTTATTTAGCGTTTCTTCTCACTAGAGTGCGTACTGCATGGCTTTGTTGGGCGATCGGATTGTTAATTTTATTACCTTCTCTCAAAGCTAAATTTCAGGTGCGGGTGGTTGCTAGTATTTTAGCCCTGTGCTTAATTGTCCTTCCTTTAACTGCGATCGAGCCATTTTCTAGCGCGATCGGTTCTCGCTTCGAGAGTTTTTCTGATATCAGCGAAAATACAAGTTACCAAGAAAGGCTCAAAGGTTATAACGAATTAATCGATGCTGCTGCATCTGAGTTCATCGGTAAGGGGTTGGGTGCGAGGTTACAAAGTAAAAATAGCAAGCTAGCAGCTTTTGATAATGGCTTTTTGGTAATGGTTTTTACTTTGGGTTGGTTGGGAACTATTCCTTACTTAATTGGAGTATTTTTATCAATTTTAAGACTGCTACAAAGTTCGATCGCTAGTTTCGATCCTTTTGTTAGTGCTTGTCGATCGATCGCGATCGCTACTTTTGTCGGTCAAATTGGCTTTAACCCCGTAACTATGGGAGAATTTGCGATGAGTTTTTGGGTATTCATCGGCTTCGGTTTGGCAGCACAAAGATATTACAGACATCAAAAAAGAGCAACTGCGATCGCTAAGGAAAAAGAGTTAGAA
>CAYWIH010000093.1:6572-21066 GCA_964458305.1 uncultured bacterium
ATATTACAGACATCAAAAAAGAGCAACTGCGATCGCTAAGGAAAAAGAGTTAGAACTAGCTAGTAGTAAGTAGGGAATTTCTGACTTATTAAGTACTTATCCGCGATTGCTCGGACGAAATAAAATCAAATCGATCTTAAAATCTAAAAATAGTCTGAATATTTTATTTTTTTGTGAATAGATATAAGTATTATTTTGCTTTGGCACTTTGCACTGCAATTGTAGCTTGTAGTGCCCTAACTAACTCTACAGCACAAACATCTCAATTAGAACGATCGCGCAGTGCTAGTTCTTTTATCGATTCGATCGGGGTTGTCGTTCATTTTAATTATCGAGATACGGTTTATTATAGCGACTACGATAGCGTAATCGTACCCAGATTAAAACAATTAGGTATTCGTCACCTTCGCAGTAATTTTGCCCTCAAAGATACTGAAACCCAACAAAAGTTTAACGATTTGGCCGAACTGGGTATCAAGTCAACTTTGGTGATGAACCCCCTTAAGGTAAGCCCAAGAGAAGCGGTAGAAATCGCGAAAACAGTCCCTAATTCGATCGAAGCGATAGAAGGGCCTAATGAATGGGATATTCGTCCTAATTTTGAATATCAAGGGCTGTATTTTCCTGAAGGTACGCGCCGATACCAAGGGGATCTTTATACTGCCATTAAAGCAGATCCGGCTACGGCTAGTTTAACGGTTTTAAGTCCTTCTTTGGCAAAAGCCAAGTATTCTGATGAGTTAGGAAAAGTTAGTTGCGATCGAGCGACTATTCATAGTTATCCTGGTAGCACTAATATCCCCAGTCACGGACTGGATAATAAGTGGATTCCTAGTGCGAGAATAATTTGTCCGGGTAAAGGTATTATTGCCACTGAAACTGGTTACCACAATGCTGTCAATAAGTCGACAATATCGGGAGTATCCCCAGAAGCTTCTGCTAAGTATTTACCGAGAATTTTTTTAGAGTATTTCAATCGCGGTATTTTAAGAACTTACAATTATGAATTAATCGATCTCAAACCAAATCCCGCTCGCGATCGACCGAATTGGAATTATGGCTTATTAAATAATGATGGTTCGCCGAAGCCTGCTTTTAATTCACTTAAAAATTTAATTAGTTTATTAAAAGAACCGGAAGGAAATACTAATTCGCTCGAACTTCAAGCTTTAGATTATCAAGCGATCGGCATAACATCGCAAATACATCATACTCTTTTGCAGAAAAATGATGGTCGATTTTATTTGATTTTTTGGCAAGAAGTTCCTAGCTATAAAAACGAAATAGATTTAGAAGTAGCTCCTCAGTCAGTCAAACTAGTTTTAAATACTCCGATCGAGCGAGCTAATATCTATCAACCGCTTAATTCTGTTAATGCAATAGCAAGCTATCGAAATCCCAAACGTTTAAATATTCTAGTTCCAGACCATCCTTTAGTTATCGAATTGAAACCAAAGAGTAATGTTTAAAATTGCTGTCGAAAATATTAAAAATTGGATCTTTGTAACTGGCGTAATTCGGAGCGGTAGTACTTTTGTCGGCACGGTTCTTAGTTTGCCAAAAGAAGTAGATTACATTCACGAACCTTTTAACCCTCAATGTGGCTTACCTTGTATCGATTCTTGGTATCCTTACCTCAGAAACGAGCCTGATACAGAGGATATGAAACGGTATCATCGTGGGATATCTTCTATTTTTAGTTACGATTTTACCCTAAGAAATAAAATACCTAAAGAAGATGCTTCTTGGAAAAGAAATCTCAAAAAAGTTATCGGTAGTAGAGGGCCTTTTAATTTAAGAATAGCTAAGTTAAATCCTTTTCATCAAGCAGCTATTATTAAAGATCCGATCGGGAATTTACTTTCTGAATATCTTTATATTAATTTTAATGTAAAACCAGTTATTATTATCAAACATCCTCTATCTTTTATTGCTAGCGTTAAAAAAGTAAATTGGTATCCCAATCCTCACGAAATTGGCGATAAACCTGAATTAATTGCCGACTATTTTCAAGACGAACCGGACTTTTTTAATAAACCACGATCCGAGCGTTTATTAGCTGCTGCGGCCCATTGGCGAGTCGCTTATAAAGTAATGTTAGCTCAAGCTAGTAAATATCCCGATTGGCAAGTAATTACCCACGAAGAATTAAGTCAAAATCCGGTCGCTATTTTTCGCAATCTTTACGATAAATTAGAATTACCTTGGTCGGATAAAATAGAAACTAAAATTATCGAATTAACTCAAAATAATTCTTCTACTCAAGCAAGAAAAGGTAGGGTTCAAGACTTTTATAGAAATAGTGCTGATATTTTTAAAAATCGTCGCGATTCCCTCACAAAAGAAGAACGAAGAGCTATTTTTGATATTGTAGAAGATATCGCTTTAAAAATATACCCTAAAGAAAGTTTTGCCCTAGAATAATGAACGAAATTAAAACAAAATCTGCTAACATTCTTTGTGTTGGCAATAGTTGGTTTCCCCATATGTCTGGGGGTTTAAATCGTTACGTTTACGAACTAATTCATAATTTAGCCGATAATGGCGATCGCATTCAATTGTGCGGCATCGATCTGCCAGAAAATTATCCTAATCCCTCGATCTCTTTCGTTAATTTAGCTTCACCCAATAGTTCCCTTCTCAAAAGGCTTCGATCGACTCGCAGCAACTTTTTAAACAGTGAGATCGTCACCCCAGATGCTATTAATTTACATTTTGCCCTTTATAGTTTTCCAATAATTTCAAGTTTGCCAGAAAACATTCCGATTACTTTTACTTTTCACGGCCCCTGGGCATTTGAAGGAGAAAAAGAAGGCAATAATAAATTAAGCGTCTATTTCAAACAGTGGCTGGAGCAAAGAGTATATAACAAATGCGATCGCTTTATCGTTCTCAGTAAAGCTTTCGGGAAAATTTTACAACAAAATTATGACATTTGCGAGAGCAAAATAAAAGTTATTCCCGGAGGAGTAGATATCGAAAAATTCAAACCGAAATTATCCCAACAACAGGCTAGAGAAAAGCTCAATTTTCCAATCGATCGCCCGATTATTTTTACTCCTCGTCGTTTAGTACGTCGTATGGGTATCGAGAATTTATTAGTAGCTTTAGCCGAAGTTAAAACAACAATTCCCGATATCTGGTTAGCAATAGCAGGAAAAGGGGTTTTAAGAGCAGAATTAGAACGGCGATCTCGAGAATTAAACTTAGAAAAACAGGTTAAATTTTTAGGTTTCTTGCCCGACGAAGATTTACCAATAGCATATCAAGCAGCAAATTTAACAGTAATTCCGAGTAAATACTTAGAAGGATTTGGTTTAATTTTATTAGAATCTCTCGCTTGCGGAACGCCGGTAATTTGTACGCCAGTAGGGGGAATGCCGGAAATTTTAAACGATTTTTCGCCGCAATTAATAGGGGAATCTACTGAGTCAAAAGCGATCGCAAATCTTTTAAAAACTGCATTGAAAGGAGAAATTTCTTTGCCTACTAGAGAAGCCTGTCGCAACTATGTTATCAATAACTATAATTGGAAAGAAATAGCAGAGCGAATAAGAAAATTTTTACTGACTCAAGGATAATTTAATGAAAATTCTTTTTTTAGATCAAAGTGGAAAATTGGGAGGAGCTGAGCTATCATTATCAGATGTAGCAAAATTTTATCAAGATAAATGTACCGTAGGTTTATTTGCTGACGGTGATTTTCGAGAATTATTAGAACGGCAAAAAATACCAGTTAAAATTCTCAGCGATCGAGCTATTAAAGTAAAAAAAAATAGTAATTTATTAAGTAGTTTAGCCAGCATCAGTACGATCGTTCCTTTAATTTTAAAAGTAGCTCGTCTGGCTAAAAAATATGACATTATTTATGCTAACACTCAAAAAGCTCTGGTAATTGGAGCGTTAGCCAGTATAATTTCCGGCCGACCTTTAGTTTATCACTTACGAGATATGCTGTGTGAGGAGCATTTTAGCGCGATCAACCGTCGGATTGCGGTAATATTAGCAAATCGCCGCGCTTCTTTAGTAATTGCTAATTCTCAAGCTACTAAATCGGCTTTTATCGCAGCAGGAGGACGAGGGGATATTACCAAGGTCGTATATAACGGCTTCGATCCGCAAAAATATAACGACGTTGTCGATCGCAGGGAGAGTCTGAGGAAAGAACTAGGACTTGAAGGTAAATACGTAGTCGGTCATTTTAGCCGTTTAGCACCCTGGAAAGGACAGCATATTTTGATCGAAGCACTTCAGTATTGTCCCGAAGATGTCAGCGTTATTTTGGTCGGAGACGCTTTATTTGGAGAAAAAGAATATGTCGAACAATTGCGATCGCAAGTTAGCAAACTCGGTTTAGAAAAACGAGTCCATTTTTTAGGTTTTTGTCTCGATGTCTTACCCTATATGCAAGCCAGCGATTTAATCGCTCATACTTCGACCGCTCCAGAACCTTTCGGAAGAGTTATTATCGAAGCGATGCTAGCTGGAAGGCCGGTTATTGGGGCTAAAGCTGGGGGAGTATTAGAATTAATCGAACCGGAAAAAACAGGTTTGCTAGTTACCCCCGGAGACTCTCAAGAATTAGCCAATGCGATCGCAACTTGTTATCGTCAACCAGATTTAACTAAAAAAATGGCCGAACGAGCCAAATTTTACGCTCGATCGACTTTTCATTTATCTCATACCAACCGTCAAATTAATTCTTTACTCAAACATCTTTATGGAGACAAAACAGTGCAAAAAACTGGCTATTTTAGCCTCAATTTACTTTCGCAAAGAAGCGAAAACTAATCTAGTCTGACGAGAAAGCGAATGAAACCGTAGGAATTAGTAGGAACTCCGGGACTGTTAGCATTAGGAACGTTATTAGCACCGCTAACAACATTAACAACTACAGAACCGCGCACGTTTTCAAAAGAACTCGCAGGAGCGAGAAAATTAGTCGGAGATTTGCAAGCAGAAGGAGGTTGAGAAAGAGCAGGAAAGAACTGACCGCGATCGGAGTCGGCATTATTATTAGTTAAAAATACCGTCGGATCGGTAGGAGCTTGTGGAAGACTAGCATTATCGTCAAAAGCTAACGCGATGCCGAGATCCGCACCAACAGAAGCACCTGATTCTTGAGGAGAAGAACCGTTAAAAGCATCCGAGACTAAACTGAGATTATCGCGAATTACGTCGCAGATCGTCAAGTTATTGGCTGGTAGGTTGCCAGAAGAGAGGAAATAAACTGTATATTCAATTTCATCTCCCGATCGAACCGGCCCGCCATTAATTCCTCCTCTGAGATAAGTGCTAAAAGGTGGAGGCCAGTTAGGATTATTGTCGTTAGGAGTAGGATCGTCAATAAATCCATTGAAAGGATCTCCACCTCCGTTAGGATTGTTAGTGCGGTTGCCGTTAATAGCTGTAATGCGTTTGACTAATAAGATTTCCGGCCCGGCCTCGACAATAATATTAGTAGAAACTGGGGCGACATTTTGACCTGCAGTAGTTTGCAGATCGCCGATCGCGATCGTATTAGATTTAGTTCCTTCAGTTACCCCAGTCACTTCAACGACAATATTGCAATCGTTAACCGGAATTATCGCCCCGGGAAGATAAGTAATTGTCGTACCTCCAGGACTGAGAGATAATTGATTGGTATCGCAAGTAGTTCCGGCAGTATTGACGGGGTTAGCCACCACCAAACCATCGGGAAGGCGATCGACAAAAGAAGTAGTTAAACTAATATCGACGGTGTCGTTATTGAACAGAGAAATAGTGAGGATCGAGTTAGTGTTAAGCGGAATGCGAGTATCGCTGTAAGATTTGGCGATCGTCGGGGCTGTAGTTACTCTTAAATTAGCCGAAGCGGGATTGTCGTTACTTAAATTTTGGTCGTTATTAATTGTATTGGCGGGAATTTGATTGACAAAATCGCCGATATTAGGAGCGGTGACATCTACAGATACGGTACAAGTAGAATTACTCGCTAAAGTTCCTCCAGAAAGAATGACGCTATTAGTGGTAGTTTGAACGATACCCGAGCCGCAAGTAGTAATTCCGTTGGGAGTTAAAGTCGTGTTAACCCCGGTCGGCAAACTATCGTTTAGGGATAAATTAGTTAAAGTAGTGTTGCTGACGTTAATAATTGTAATTGAGAGCCGAGAAGTAGCACCTGGGGCAATAATATTGGGAGAAAAAGCTTTACCGACGCTAACCCCAGATCCCCCTTGCGCTCCTATATTAGTTAAGCTGACGATCGAAGCATTTTGATTGGTCGCTCCTTGAGAAGTTGTAACTGCTCCTACTGCGATCGTGCTGCTTTGGTTTCCCTGTCTGGTAGAAATCACTTCTAAAGTAACTTGACAGGTGCTATCGGGTGGAATTTCCCCGCCGCTAAAACTAAAATTACCTTCTCCGGGTACGGCATCAACCACACCATTAGTACAAGTAGTATTGGTATTGGCTGGAGAAGCGATAATTAATCCGGGATCGAAATTAGCAGTAAAGCTAGTATCGAATAAGGTTACGTTATTTCCGTTAGAAGAAGGATTTCTTAAAGTAACGGTTAACAAAGATCTCGCACCGTTAGAAACTTCGATCGGAACGAAAGATTGATTGACTCCAACATTGAGGGGGGTAATAGTTAAACTCGCATTAGTCGCACTAATATTCGATCCGCGACCGTTAGTATTAGTTAAAGTTAGGGCCGGAATATTATTATTAGCAGTACCGTTAGTATTTCCAGTGACATCTACTTGAAAAGTACAAAGTCCTGGGATAGTTCCCTGTCTCGGTGGTACTCTACCGTTATTGAGGCTGAAACTATTTCCGCCAATTGTTGCCGATACCGTACCGCTTCCGCAAGTAGTCACAGCATTAGGAGGATCGGCGATCGTGATTTGAGAGGGGAAAGTATCGGTTAGACTAGTACCTTCGATAAAGCTAGTTTCGTTGTTGACGATCGTTACTCTTAAAGTACTTCTTCCTTGAGGTGCGATAACAGTGGGGAAAAATTCTTTAATTATATTTACCCCGGCAATATCGATCGTTGCCGAAGTAGCATTAAGATTGTTGACCGTGCCGATATTGGGAGCAGTAGCACTGGCATCGCCGATCGCGATATCGTTGGTATAAGTACCTTGAAGGGGAGCGACTACGTTAACAAATACATCGCAAGTTCTATTATCATTATTAGTCTGGGTCGATCTTTGTAAATCGATACCGCTAACGTTAATGGTACTCGTACCGGGTGTTGCAGTTACCGAACTGGTTTGTCCGCCATCGTTACGACAATCTCCGTCACTAAAGTTAATATTTGGCGGGTTGGCAATTTCTAACCCAGCAGGTAAAGTATCGCTAAAAGTAACGTCGGTTAAGGTTGGTATCGGAATGTTAATTGGCAATTGAATTCTGAATCTGACCCGAAAAGGACTGCCAGCATCGAATATACTTATTTGGTTAGTATTGTTGGGGTTAACGAATTGTTTGATTAAATTAAATCCATCGTTACCAACCCGCAAAGTTCCTGTAGCAGATCGATCGTTGCTAATTCCTTGGGTAGTGACGACTGCATTGGCTGGAATATTATTATTGATAGTTTGGTTTGCAGTATTCCCAACTACATCTACGCTAATAGTACAGCTACCCGGGCTAGAAACAGCAGTTCTTGCTGGAATAGTTCCCCCAGAAAAACTAAAGGATGTATTTCCTGGAGTAGCGGCGATCGTTCCTAGATCGCAAGTCGTACTAGCATTAGTTGGATCGGCAACTACAACAGTGTTAGGTAAATTATCGGTAAAATTAGTTCCCGTTAGGGGGTTCTCGGTAGCATTTAGTAAAGTAATGGTGACCGTACTTGTTTCTCCTGGATTAATCGGAGTGGGGGAGAAAGATTTTTGCAATCTCAATCCTTCGACCACTAAAGTATCTCTAGTTTCGTTTTGGTTGCTTACTCCTTGGTCGGTGGTCACATCTCCCGGACTGATTATATTTTCGTAACGTCCGTTATTGTTAGCAGTTACGTTTACTTCGATCCTACAAGTTCGATCTGCAGGAATTGTAAATCCAGAGATGACGATTTGAGTATCGTTAGGGTTTGCCGTTACCGTTCCTCCTCTTTGACAGTTATTATTGGTACTTACATTGGGATTGCTATTAACAAACACTCCAGTAGGTAAAACATCGGTTAAACTCACTCCAGTAATCGGTACTGCACCAGATTCGTTTGTGATATTAATTCGCAAGCGAGAATTAGTTCCCGGAAGGATCGGATCGTTACGAAATTGTTTATTAACCGTCGGTGTTGCCAGATCTTGAACGTCAAGAGTAGCAGAGGCATTGCCTTGATTGGTAAGCCCTTGTCGGTTAGTGATGCTGTTGACTGGAATATTGTTATTGTAGACGTTTGGAGTCGAAGAAGTAACTTCAACATCGATTTGACAAGTTGCACTAGGGGCGATAGTTATTCCCGAAATATCGATCGAGTTAGAAGCAGTATTGTTAAATATAGTACCGCCGATGCAACTAGCATTTTGATTGATTACTCCGGTTCCCGTTACTCCAGAAGGTAAATTATCTGTAAAAGCAACTTCAGTTATATCGATATCGGCGTTATTAGTAATCCGAATGCTCAAAATTGAAGTACCGTTAATTAGAATCGTATTCGGAATAAAGTTTTTACTCAAAGAAGGCGGATTTTTCTCGAGTACTGAAAGAGTTGCGTTAGCAGGATCGGCATTAGTTAAAGCTTGGTTGTTAGTAAATGTATTAGCAGCAATACTATTAATATTATTATTTGGTATGGTACTAGTTACATTTACCGTTACATCGCACCTGCCACTATTTCCTCCAGATGCTGCAGGTACGGTTATATTTGTTAAGTCTAATAAAGTATCTCCTGCGGCCAAGTTGTTATTATTTATTATTGCTCCACAAGTATTTTGTACTACAGTCACAGGATCGGCAACAACTATTCCCGATGTGGGATCTCCTTGGAGGTTATCTTGAAGTTCCCCTCCAGTAATATCAGTAGGATGGGAGTTAAAAAAGGAAATAGTTAATTGGGAAACTGCACCCGGATCGATTTCGATCGGATCGAAACTTTTATTTACTGATGTTGTCGATGCTCGGACTGGGGGTGCTGCAATTATATGCATTCCTAAAAACAATCCCATCCCTAAGATCGCCAAAACAAAATGCTGCCATTTTCGCCGCAATTGCCAGATTTTTTTGATTTTCTTAGCGGTCGGGAGAACAATTTTTAGACTGCATTTAACTGCATTTTTAATGATTGTGTTCCAGCAAAAAATCGAGCTATTTGACGATCGCTTTCGCCCTGCCCTATTGCGATATTCTTTTGTTGGCATTGTTAATTACATTTCGATTGAATATTTTGTTTTTTTGTTCGTTCTCTGTTTAAAGATTTGCTAGTTTTTTTTACGGTTTTGATGGATTTCGTAAATTAGAGATAAAGAGTTAAGGGACTCTTTTTATTTGTTTAAGCCAAACTATAAAATCGGCAAAACTTCTTATTATTTTTGACTATAAAATAATTGTTAAATCAAATCTGTCTGGTCGAAAACATATAATTTTTTTTTTTAATATTTTGAAAAATTCAGAATTATCTACTTATTGTTTTTTGAAATTCATATAAGTTTAAATATGCTTCGATCGTCTTGGCGATCTCAAAATATCCGCAACTATTTTTGACTGATTGTTTTTAAAGCGACAACTGCTAAATTTTCTGTTTAACTTGCAAAGCTTCAAACTTAGAAGGTAACTCACAGATCGATCGTTGACTATCGCTGGGTTTAAGTACCTGCATAAATTGCCGCTCGCTTACTTTATAATATTATTTGGCTTTTGCTAGGGTAATTTCAGGATAATAATTGAGGAGGTTTTATAAGAATTTATCGTATCTTTGGTCTCATCTAGAGAAACCGTCAAAATAACTAATAAAAATAAAGACTATTTTCAACAAAAAAAATGAGAAAATCTGCGATCGAGAAGAGACAAAACAAGTAATATTTTGCTAAGTATCTCAATCGATCCCGATGCAAATTTTGTTTTTTAAAATACTTTAATTAGTTAAACTAATGTCAGCTCGACTTCCGAACATTTACAATGTAAAAAAAGTTTATTTAATTAGGTTAGCAACTCATGAAAAAATTAGCATTTATTAGCTCTGCTTTTATTGGTACTGCTGCTATTGTTGCTTGGGGTTTATCCGTTAGAGCCGGAATTAATACATTTACTGGAAATGTCGAGCGAGTTTGGGAAGATGGTTTTACCCTCCGTACCGAAGCACGACGCATAACTGTCGATTCTTGGGATCTTTGTGGCGATTTTACTGCTCGTCACGTTGCTGTAGGCGATCGCTTGACTGTTACTGGAGAATTTGAAAGGGGCGAGTTCGATGCTTTCTCGATCGAAACTCTAGAACAAAAACAAGTTTGCTCTTAATATAATTAGTTTTTTCTAGTTAAGTTTCAATTTTAGATCGATCGCAGAGAGAAAAAGCGATCGATCTCAAAATACATACTTTTTTCTTTTTGTCAAATTTAATTTTATTTCCTTTACTTTCCGTTACAAAAAAAGTTAATTTGTTGGCTTGTTTGATTTTTTCACTAAACTTTTTTTACTCTTTTTTCGATCGATAAATATAGCTTTTCGAGAATTTAGCTGATTAATTTGCTTAGTTTGGCGAAAATTTGGCATAAAAAGCCCTTGGAGTTCTCCCTAAGAATATAGCACTGAAACGACCTAAATTCGTTAACCTAGAAATTTCTGTTAGGTAATTTAACATAAGCTATTTAAAACGATTCCACTAAAATCGTTATTTTTACTTATTTGTGGTTCGGTTACTAGCAATTTTTGTTAGTATTCTATCGGTGGAAAAGGGGCGCGCTAGAAAAGGGATTTTCAACCTGCTTCCAAAGAGAAAAAGGACTTCAAAAAATTGGGCGATTTTTCAACACTAATTAAGCAATTGCATATTTAGACAAGAGATTCCGGGTTTGTGTGGGAGAAACGAGAGTATTAGCGCAGAGAATACCAGAACCAGCAACGGCAGGAACGCCAATTCCGGGCATAGTGCTGTCACCGACACGATAAAGACCTTGGATTGGAGTGTGGCAGCTAGGGAACATACCTTGACCTGCGGGTATGGCGGGGCCGTAAGTACCTCGATCGCGACGGAGATAGAAAGAATGAGTTAAAGGAGAGCCGATCAGTTGCAATTCGATGCGAGAATCGAGATCGGGGATAATTTTCCTAACTGCTCTAAATAGAGATTGCGATCGAGCCAGTTTTTTATCTTGATAGCCATCATCGCGCTTCCAACCTGAAAAAGGTTCTAAAGTATAGGCATGAACGACATAACGACCTGCGGGTGCGAGATTTTTATCCCAAACAGAAGGAATAGAAATCATACAAGTATTGCCGGGGAAGGTTATATCTTTACTAGAATTATGAACTACGACGTGGTGTCCGGTGAGATTTTCCAAACCATCAGATCTTATGCCTAAATGGAGGTGCATAAAACTATCGACAGCAGGAGTAGCGATCGCTTCGGTACGGAAAGAAGCAGGTAAATCGGTAGGAGAGAGTAACTTAGTATAAGTATCCCAAATAGTAGCATTAGAAATAACCACCGGAGCGTTAATAACTTCGCCTTTAGCCAGTTGAATGCCTTTTACCTTGCCAGACTCTAGTAAGATCCGATCGACGTGAGCATTTAAACGTAACTCTCCGCCCCAACGTTGCAAACCTCTAACCAAAGCAGCGACGATCGCAGCACCACCACCAAGAGGATATTCTACACCTGCTCTAGTTCTCTCTCCCAACATAAAAGCCACTTCCGGGGCGATCGTGCCATCAGCTTTCAAACCGGACAATAAAAAGCATTCTAAATCGATTAACCGTCTTACAGTGCGATCGCTTATTTCTTCGTCCATAATTTTCCCGACTGAGGAAGATACTAGACCCAGTTGGGGGAACATTTTAATTAAAGCGGGGAGGTGGTTAGAAATGAGATAGGGAAATAATTGCCAATCCGATCGTAAACTTATGGTGGGGATATCTTTCAGGCCGGCATAGAGTTGTAAAAGACGCTGTTCGAATCGTTCTAATTCTTTAGCTCCGGTGGGGGTAATTTTAGAAATTTCTTGACGATATCGATCGAGATTGCTGTAAATTGGGATAGTTACTTCGGGAAAATGATAGTGACCGAGAGGATCGTAAGCTACGACATCTAAAGATTCTTCGAGTACGTCTAATACTTGTTTTAAGGGGTTGAGACTGGGGCGATCTTTACCCAAACCGCAATAAAAAGAAGCACCGCTATCGAAATGAAACCCGCGACGGGTAAAACTGTGTACTGCACCTCCGGCAATAGAATGGCTTTCACAGATTAATACTTTTTTGCCGTATCTAGCGAGCATTGCACCTGCGGTTAAGCCGCCAATTCCACTGCCAATTACGATCGCATCTAAACTCATACAATTACGTAAATTTTCCCCAACAGATCTAGTTTCTCAGATTTCGAGCCGATTCGATCGAGATTTATCAAAATAATGCTAATAAATATCAATATCCTGAGAATTTTTCGCTTTTTGAGCGATCGGGGTTACAAAAAACCTGGATCGATCTATATATTTATAAGGGGCGATCGCATTTAATGTTTCTGTTTAAGATTGTTACACTTTATGAATTTAAAAGTCAGGATAATACTTAACGACTCTTTCAATAATTTATTTTTACTCGATCTGTAGCGTGTTTTTTAAGTGGCGAAGCTTTGCAGTAAGATTGAGTATTTAATTGCGATCGAAGCGCGAAAATTGAGCCTTTAAGATGTAAAATATTAAACTTGTTTCTGTTTGTAAATGATGATGATTCCGAAAGTCGATCGCTACTGCTTAAAAAATGCTCGCATTCCCAGTTGTTTGTTAGAAGGGATTGAAATAGCTTCAGAAACAAAAGAGGGATTGTGTTTGGTAAATTTAGAAATAATTGCGGGAAAAATTAGTAAAATATCTGCTGGAGATCGAAGCGATCCGAATTTAGAAACGATCGATTTAAATAAAAAAATAGTATTTCCTTGCTTTGTGGATATGCATACCCATCTCGATAAAGGACATATTTGGCAAAGATCTCCCAATCCAGACGGGACTTTTAATAGTGCTTTAAATAGCGTGAAAAATGACTGTCAAAATTGGCAATTTGAAGATGTATATCGTCGGATGGAATTTGGGATAAAATGCAGTTATTCCAGAGGAACGAAAGCTATTCGCACCCATATAGATTGTTTTGGAGAATTAGCGGATATTAGTTTAAAAGCATTCGAAAATTTAAAACAAGAACGGGCCGATAAAATAACCCTTCAAGCAGTATCCTTAGTCACTTTAGATTATTTTCAAAGCGATCGGGGGGTGGCATTAGCCGATAAAATAAAAGAGATAGATGGTATTCTGGGGGGTGTGGTGTATATGCACCCAGAATTAGAAAGTCAATTAGATAATATATTCTCCCTAGCAATAGAAAGGGGTTTAGACTTAGACTTTCACGTCGATGAAAATGGCGATCGCGATTCTATTTGTTTGCGAAAAGTAGCAGAAGCGGCAATTCGCCATAACTTTCAGGGTAAAATTGTTTGCGGACATTGTTGCAGTTTGGCAGTCCAAGATCTAGAAACGGTAAATACAACTCTAGAAGCGGTCAAACAAGCCAATATAGGGGTTGTTAGTTTGCCAAGCTGCAATTTATACCTTCAAGATAGAGAACTGGGTAAAACTCCATTTTGGCGGGGGGTAACTCGGGTACACGAATTAAAAAAACAAGGGATACCAGTAGCTTTTGCTAGCGATAACTGTCGCGATCCATTTTATGCTTTTGGCGACCATGATGTTTTAGAAGTATTTACCCAAGCAGTGAGAATAGGTCATCTAGATATGCCTTATGGCAACTGGTGTGCTAGCGTAACTAAAATAGCAGCAGAATTAATTGGTTTATCGCAAATGGGTAGAATAGCTCCGGGATTGCCTGCAGATCTAATTATATTCAAAGCCCGTTACTTTAGCGAACTCTTATCTCGATCGCAAGACGATCGGATTGTATTGCGTTTGGGTAAGTCGATCGACACTAGTTTACCCGATTATGCCGAATTAGACGATTTAGTTGTGACTGAAATCGATTGAAATCCACTCAGCTACGAGTTTACCATTAATTTTTTTCCAAACCATTTCTCTGGGGGGTGTGGGAAATAGAGATTTTTTTTTAGTTGAAATAATTGAGGGATGTTTTTGAGTCTGGATCTTTTTTGGCTGGGTAATATGGGGTGTTTGTAATTTTCGCTCGTTAGAAATCATCTTTTTTTTCTCCTACTCGAACTAGTTCGATCGGTTCGAGAAAAATATTTTTGACTTTGTATAGCAGAAGGAAGAAGGAAAAAGGATAATCTTTAACATTGACCATTGACCATTGACCATTGACCAGTTAAAAGATGTTTTGG
>CAYWIH010000094.1:0-11384 GCA_964458305.1 uncultured bacterium
AATTGACGGTCACTAGTACCATGCTGTACAGCACGGTACGTGGTCACTAGCAAATTAGCAGCAAGCTTTATTTGCGCGGTCATTGGTAACTGAATTTAGTTGCCCCTCTTTTTGCCATCTGCCTTAGATCTTCTGTCTGATTCAATTAACAGTTTTTAGATAGCAACATCAGCAATATTAGCATCGCCAGCATTAGTCATACTGGTAGTTTCCATCCCTTTTTGAGTTGCTAACTGTCCGATTTCTCGATCGATAAAAAACATTCCTTGTCCTTCAGTACCGATAATTTCAATTTTATCGAGAATGCTTTTAAACAAGAATTCTTCTTGATGTTGTTCGGCTATATACCACTGGAGAAATTGAAGGGTAGCATAATCTTTTTCACCATGGGCCAAATGTACCAATTCATTAATTTTACTGGTAACTAATTGTTCGTGTTCGTAGGTTTTCTTGAAAATTTCGCTAACCGATTTAAAAATAGTCTCTGGTGCGTCGATCGAGCCTAAAGTAGCCAGAGAACCAGTTTCATTAACGTAAGCTAGCAACCTACGCATATGTCCCATCTCTTCATCAGCGTGCTTAATTAAGAAACTAGCGCAGCCATCTAATCCTTTATAAGCACACCAAGAACCCATTTGCAAATATAAATTAGAAGAGAACATCTCCAAATTAATTTGCTTGTTGAGACAGTCAGTCATTGCTTGAGATAGCATATATATCCTTTTTTCCTTTACAGACCTGGGTTAATTAAAGCTAAGCCATTCTCAATAAGGTTATCATAATACTTAATTTTTTAATAATTTAATTTTTTTAATCATATATTTTAGCTAAAGCGAGCGAATAAATCCGTTAAAATAGTATTAGAAATTAAAAATCCTTCAGGATCGCTTAATCTCAATCTTGCTACTTCTAATAAATTCTTAACGCGATCGGTTGCGACAATTTTTCCATCTTTTGAGATCGCTTCGATTAAACCTCGATCGCAATAAACTCGCAAACAAGACCAAATTTCAGCAACAACATCTTTACCAAATTCTTGTTCGATCGCCGCAATATTTATCCCATCTGCCAAACGCAATCCTAACATTAAAGTATCTAAAATAAGATCTTCTTTAGTATCGACAGGATGCTCGATCGCGCCGTTATTTGCAATTAAATTTTCCACCCAAGCATAATATTCCTTTCTGGTGCGAGGACGAGTCAATCGTTGTTTGTTAACATAGCTAGCAGCACCCATGCCAAAACCATAATAAAGTTTATTTTCCCAATAAACTCGATTGTGAGCGCATTGAAATCCAGGTTTAGCATAATTAGAAATTTCGTAATGTTCGTATCCATTACTAACCAAAATTTCTCGAGCCGTGCGATACATTTTTGCCGCGATTCCTTGAGGAGGTAAAGGCTTTTTATCTTCGCGATATTTACGACCGAAAGCAGTTACAGGTTCGAGAACTAAATCGTAACAAGAAATATGTTTGGGAGTAAGAGCGATCGCCTCTTTTAAAGAATGCTCCCAAATTTCGATACTTTGATAGGGCAGTCCAGAAATCAAATCCAAACTAAAATTATCAAAAGCTGCTTTATTAATTAAGTTTACCGCTACAAAAATATCATTTAAAGAATGCGATCGACCGCACACTTTTAGCAATTCTGCGTCAAAAGACTGAACTCCCAAACTAACACGATTTACCCCCAAAGAACGATAACCGCGCAGCATTTCCAAATCAAAAGTACCGGGATCGATTTCGATCGAAATTTCTGCATCGCGATCGATCCCAAAATTTTTATCTAAACTAGAGATGATTTTTGCTAATTCCTTTAAAGGTAATATCGAAGGGGTTCCACCGCCAAAAAAAACAGTTTTCAAAGATTTTCGAGAGCCGACAGTAGCAGTAATTTCCGTACAAACTGCTTCGGTATATTCAGCCATCCAGTTATAAATACCAATCCCAGGACGATCCCCGACTACAGTAATCGGAAAATCGCAATAATAACAGCGTCGGCGACAAAAAGGAACGTGAACGTAAGCAGAACTAGCAAAAAGACGATCGTCTATTTCAGACATAATTTAGTCCTTACGACAGAATAAATCGATATTAGTTTAATTCAAAATAATTAATGTAACAGGCGATCTAGAAAAAGTAAGGCTCAACACCAAATTTAACCAAACTAGCAAGCCAAATCACTACCATTGAGGTTAAAGCTTGAAAAATTGTAACTATCTTTTATTTTATTGGCTCGCTCGAACTATCCTCAAGTTAGCATTTGTCAAACCCTGAAATTAATCGAACCGCATAATTGCCTCAAAAAAATTGGCGCAAATCGCAGTTTTCTCAAGAAGATAATTATAGATAGATCTACAAGGAGGAATCTACTCAAAAGATATAATAAAGACAAATGAATCTCTATAAAGTGACACCAACAAAGTTGTCGGCGAATTTTAAGATCGTCGCACCTAAGCAAAATAACTGTCGCAGAGATTCACAGATAAAGTTATAGACGAAACGATTAGCTGTAAAACTAAGTTAATCGAAAACATTAATCTCAACGATCGAGTTGAGATTTGTTAAGTCGATTTTAAATACCGACACAAGCGATCGGACCCTTAAAAATGTTAGATGCAATCATAATTAGTATATTCATCTTCGCCGCAGCAGGAATTGGTTATCAAGGAATTAATTTCTTACCGCCATCAGTTCTCGAGCAAGTTTCCAATCTCCAAGCTTTGCGCCTAGTAACTGCCAGTTTTGCCGCTATTATTGGTATGGCAGTCGGTTTATTCGTCCAAACCAACTATCGTCGTTTGGAAAACCAAGTTCGCAGCACCCCGATCGAAATTATTTTAACCCGCGCGATCGGCGTTGTGATCGGACTGTTAATTGCCAACCTACTTTTAGCCCCCATCACTTTATTACCCATTCCTAAAGTATTAGGCTTTATTAAGCCGATGATGGCAATTTTAGGTAGCGTCATGTTCAGTTACCTCGGTATCAGTTTGGCCGATACTCACGGGAGATCTTTCTTGCGATTGATCGATCCCAATCGGATCGAAAGTATGCTAGTAGCAGAAGGTACTCTCAAACCAGCCTCCACTAAAATAGTCGATACTAGCTGTATTATCGACGGCCGCATCGAAGAAATGCTCCATACCGGATTTCTAGAAGGACACATTCTCATCCCTAAATTCGTCCTCCAAGAATTACAGCAACTAGCCGACTCCACTAACGATCTCAAAAGAATGCGGGGACGCAGAGGTCTCGATATCCTCAATCAAATGCAAGAATCTTTTCCCGAACAGATCGCCATTCATCCGGCCGACTACGAAGATATCGCCACCGTCGATGCTAAATTAGTCCATTTAGCTCGAGAAATTAACGCCACTCTTTTGACGAACGATTATAACTTGAGTAAAGTTGCTAACTTACAAAAAGTAATCATTCTCAATATTAACGATCTCGCTCGATCGATGCGACCGATTTATCTTCCTGGAGATAGTTTAGAATTAAAAATTCTCAAACAAGGCAAAGAACCAGCTCAAGGAATCGGCTACCTTGAAGATGGTACGATGGTTGTTGTTGAAGAAGGTCAAGCTTACGTCGGTGGAGAATTAAAAGTAATCGTTACCTCTGCTTTACAAACTTCAGCAGGAAGAATGATCTTTGCTAAACCCCAAGAATCGGCAATAGCACAACCATGAATCTAAGTGCTAAAATTATTTTATAATTAACCCGTCCTCAATCTCAAATCTATAGGACGGGATTTATTTTATCAAAATCGGTACAATTACGGATAAAATTTAGTACTCAAAACAACATAATTAGATCGAGACCGTTAAATATTTCTTAAACAAATTGCTATACAAACTAAATTATAAATTTCTCGAATTGTATTAATTAATTAAATACACTTAATAGAGTTGCTAATTATGAAAATAGCTTTGAATAAACCTACCGCTCGACTGGAGAAACAACTTGCCTATCTCGATCGAGAACAGTTTAGCGGCAAACTAACCATAACTTCCAAACGCAATCGCAGCTTTGTCTTTTACTTTCTTCTCGGTCGCTTGGTTTGGGGCGATGGCGGCAAACACCCCGAAAGATCTTGGCAGAGACACAAAGATAAATATTGCCCAGAAATGGATAACATTAATTTATCAGAAGACGATCTACAAGATTTAGAATCGGAAAAATATTATCGTTTGATAATTGCCTTACAACAAAAACAACTCGATCGAGAACTATTAAAAGCATTAATTAAAAGCAAAATTCAAGAATTATTATTCGATCTTCTCCAACAAGAAACTTTCGAGCAATTAAATTATCATTTAAAAACAGCCTCGAGTAGCTTGAAATTAGCATCGATGTTAGAAACTATTCCAGTTCTAATTACCACCGAAACAGTTTTAACCGAAAGTATCCTTGTTTGGTCGGAATGGACGAAGAAAAATTTAGGGTTTTGGTCGCCCAATCAAGTAGTAAAACTCGTAGAATCAGACAAAAAGAAACAACAAGATTTAGCTAATATTTCCCCTCAATTAGTCCAGATATTAGACGGCAACAAAACCATTAGAGATTTAGCTTTTTATTGCCAAGAAGATCCGACAAAATTAGTCGCTTCCATAATTCCTTATTTAGAACGAGGATTTATTGAATTTGTATCTGTAGAAGATATCGCAAATCCAAATAAAAGATCGGTTTTATCAAATTCCGATCGCCGCGATTTTGAATCTCTAGAATCCGAAGAATTACCCTTAATTGTCGGGATTGACGACGATCGAGAAAGCGAAATGTTTCTTTGTGAAATTCTGACTAAAGCAGGATATAAATATATCAACATTCAAGAAAGCGAAAGAGCAATTCCTAAACTAGTTAATTATCAACCAAATTTAATTTTACTCGATATAAACCGGCCAGTTGTTGATGGTCACGAGATAATCAATCAAATGCGACAGGTCAATTCTCTTAAAGATACTCCGGTAGTTATGATGACAGCATTAAATCCGATCGTCGAGCGAGTCAGAGCTAAATTCATCGGAACTCAAGGCTGTATAAAAAAACCAATAGATGCCTTTGAATTGCTCTATGCAGTTCAAAAAAATATTTTAAACAACTAAAATAAAGATCCGATCGAAGCCAGAAAAAACTGATAAATAAAGCAAAAATTATATTTTAGAAAGCAGATCGAAACCAGAAGATAAACTAGAGCCAATTAAAAAACGAAGATAATAAATAACTTCTATGCAATCTTTAGATTGGCTGATCGTTTTATTATACTTAGTCTTAACCATGGGATTGGGTATATACTTATCTGGCAAAGCTTCTAAAAGTTTGACAGACTTTTTTGTCTCCGGGCGATCGCTACCTTGGTGGTTGGCCGGAATTAGTATGGCTGCGACAACCTTTTCGATCGATACCCCTCTGTATATTTGCGGAGTAGTCGGCAACCGCGGCATCGCCGGAAATTGGGAATGGTGGTCTTTAGGTATTTCCCACCTGATCATGGTTTACATTTTTGCTCGGATGTGGCGGCGATCGCAAGTAATAACCGATGCAGAACTAACAGAACTTCGCTATGGCGGTAAAATGGCAGCCATCTTGAGGGGGGTAAAAGCCTTTATCTTCGCAGTGCCGATCAATTGTATCGCGATCGGCTACGCCATGTTAGCAATGGTTACCGTAGTCAAAGCCCTCAATATTTGGCAAAATCTCGGTATCGGCGACGATGAAAATACTATCAAAATACTCAGCGTTATCGGCGTTAGTATTTTTGTTTTAATCTATGCCGGATTGTCAGGTTTGTGGGGAGTAGTATCCACCGACTTCTTTCAATTTTTCCTCGCCATCTTCGGTGCGTTAATCGTAGCTGGTTACGCTTTAGGTAGCGTTGGCGGAATGCACCAGTTAATCGAAAAAGTTCAATTAGTTCCCCAAGTCGCAGACAAAGATATTTTATCCCTCATTCCCCTCCATATTAGTATGGATGGAGGTGCTTTAATTCAGTTTAGCCAAACCGCAGGAATTACAGCCAGCACCTTTTTTGCCTACGTATTTATACAATGGTGGTCTTGGCGACGCAGCGACGGAGGCGGAGAATTCGTACAAAGATTTGTCGCCGTAAAAAACGAAGCAGAAGCAGAAAAAGCCGCCTGGTTGTTTAATATTATGCACTACGTAATCCGCACCTGGCCCTGGATTATCGTCGCCCTAGCCGCACTAGTTATTTACCCCGATCTGCCCAATCGCGAAGAGGGTTATCCAAAACTAATGTTAGAATTTTTGCCCCCAGGAATATTGGGGTTAGTAGTAGCATCTTTAGTCGCTGCTTTTATGAGTACGGTTTCTACTTCAATTAATTGGGGCGCATCTTTTATTACCAACGACCTCTACAAACGCTTTATCAAGCCAAATTCCAGCCAAACAGAATTAGTCTTAGTCGGACGGATATCTTCAGTAATTGTCACCTTTTTAGGGGCGATCGCCGCCTTTTTAGCCGAAGATGTCGCTTCAGTCTTTCGCTTCGTCTTAATTATCGGCACGGGTTCGGGTTTAGTCTTAGTTTTACGTTGGTTTTGGTGGCGCATTAATGCTGCTGCAGAATTAGCCGCGATTGTCGGTAGTTTTCTCGTCGGATCGGGAGTTACTATTTTAAGCAGTTTAGATCCTGCCCAAATATCTCGATTAAATCCGCAATTGAGCCTGTGGTTGACAAATTACGCGATCGAGCCTTTGCAAAATTACGGTATTAAAGTTGCTGTAGTGACCGCAATAGTTTCCGCAATTTGGATTTTAACGATGCTTTTAACTCCACCAGAATCCGAAGCAACCTTAGAACGATTTTATCGCCGAGTGCAACCCGGTGGCAGCGGATGGAAACGGCAAAGAGAACAAACCGGAATTCTCCCAGCACAAAACTTAACCCAAGATATTTGCAAAGCGATCGCCGCGACAATACTCTTATTTGGCTCGATGCTAGCAATAGGCGGCTTTTTGCTCCTAGACTCTTTAACCGGATGGATCGCTCTGACGATCGCTGCTGCTGCTGGTTTTTGGCTGCGACAATTAAATAAAAGAAAGATTTTAGCAGTTCCCAGACCCGGTTTGAGCGATGAAGAATGGTTTTAACTCGAGCCGAGCGAGCTAAAATCGCTAGACTAAAAAGAATAATAAAGCTTTTTTCAATCGATTAACATGACAATATTTCGTCAATATATAGCACCTATATTAACCCTGATAATTTTCTTAATTGCTTTAGTAGCAGTCACAGCCAGGGCATTTTTACCAGGAGATATGGCAGCACCAGCACCAACAGAAGAGGTTCAAAATTCTGCTTCAGATTTGAGTTATGTATTGCCCAACAATCCCCTAAATTAAAGTGTTGTTACCAGAAGGTTATCAAATTAGGGAAGGTTCTCGATCCGATGTACCTCTTTTGCTCGATTTTTTAGAGCTAGCTTACCAAGAACTTTTCCCCGCAACAGAAAACTTTTCTCACCTCAAGGAAACAGTCGCAAATCTTTATAGTTCGGCTACTCCCTTATGGTTCGTAGATCCGATCGAACCTCAAAAAACCACAAATAAGTCGATCGGCGTCTGTTGGGTTGGTAACGCCATCGATCCGATTAGCGGCTCGAGATACGCTCAAATATTCTTAGTTTATGTAGACAAACAACATCGACGCAAAAAAATAGCATCCGCTGCGATCGAACGGGCCCGTAATTGGGCCAAATCTAGAGGCGATCGACAAATCGGTTTGATGGTATCTGACAATAATCGTCCGGCGATTAATTTATATAATAATCTAGGCTTTAAAACCTCATTTCAATTAATGATTCAGCCTCTATCCCAACAATAAACAATAAATAGTGGTTAAATAAAGCAGGATACGATAACAATATATAATATGCAAGATAGTGACGACCTGAGTATCCTCGATGTAGAGGAGCAACTCGATAGCCCTCTAGACGAGCTAACGGCAGTAGATGAAGAGTCTCAAACTCCACTCCCTGACGCAGAAGAGATGCTGGCTTTATTATCTCACTCAGAACCGCCCCAGCGAATGCTCGCAGCCAGGGCCTTTTGCGAATTAAAAGATAACAGAGCAATTCCTCGTTTGATCGAATTACTCGAAGATGATTGTCCCTTAATTAGGGTCAGCGTTGCCTACGCCCTCGGACGCAACACCAACCACGACGCAGTAAAACCCCTAATCGATCGACTCAATCGAGATTTGAACGGTTACGTGCGTAAAGGAGTTGTTTGGGCTTTAGGAAACAGCCGCGATCGCCGTTCTTTGCAACCTTTAATTCACGCCTTTAAAACCGATATCGGTGCGGTTCGTTTGTGGGCTGCTAGCAGTTTAGCTCAAATTGCTAAATTAGAATATGAAGATGTTCTCGCTGCCATTCCACCACTAATCGAAGGTTTGCGGCGAGACTCTACTGCAGCAGTTAGAAGTAATTGCGCTTGGTCTTTAGGACAGTTATGTCGGGAATTACCTTCAAACATAGTTTACGCTACTGCGATCGATGCTTTAATTGAAGCGATGGTTGAAGATAAAGATGTCGGCGTTAAAGAAGACGCAAAAGCAGCCATACTAAAAGTAGGCGATCCCAGAGGTTTACAAATGATTGAAGAATTAGAAATGGAAGGATTAATTTGAATTCAAAAGAAAAAGATAATCGACCTTTAATTTTAGGTATTAGCGGTGCTTCAGGATTGATATATGCCGTGCGGGCGATTAAGTTTTTACTCGAAGCTGAATACACTATTGATGTAGTAGCTTCTAAATCTAGTTATATGGTTTGGCAAGCCGAAGATAACGTCAAAATGCCCCCAGATCCAGACGAACAAGAATTTTTTTGGCGCGATCGCTGCGGAGTAGAAAAATTAGGGAAAATACGCTGTCATCGTTGGAGCAATGTCGGTGCCACTATTGCTAGCGGCTCTTTCCGCACTTTAGGAATGGTCGTCATTCCCTGTAGCATGAGTACGGTAGCTAAAATAGCTGCTGGTTTGAGTTCGGATCTGCTCGAGCGAGCTGCTGACGTTCAACTTAAAGAAGGTCGCCCTTTGATCTTAGTCCCTCGGGAGACTCCTTTTAGTTTAATTCATTTACGCAATCTAACCGCCCTAGCAGAAGCAGGAGCGGCGATCGTTCCCGCTATACCTGCTTGGTATCACAAACCGAAAACGATCGAGGATTTGGTCGATTTTGTCGTAGCTCGTACTTTCGATCGTTTGTCAATAGACTGCATTCCCCTCAATCGTTGGCAAGGTAATTAATCGACTAGTTAAGATCGAAATAGAAGTTCCTGTAGGATAGACATATTATGAAGCGAGTCGTATTATTGCTAGGGTTAATAATATTTGTAGTCGCTATTATTCAAAATTCTCAATCGATCGCTTTAGTTTTCTTCGGCTATCAAATCCCTTGGGAATTACCTTTATCCCTTTGGATCTTCTTATTTATGGCTGCGGGTGCTCTTACCAGTATGCTGCTCCAATTCCTTAATCTTACTGCAGCCCGATCCGCTGCTAAAGAAATAATCGCCAATAATATTTCTCCTCCACCCCCTTCCCCTCCTCGATCGCCTAAACCACCACAAACTAGCTCCTTTGCAGATCCAGAATCTCAAGATCGACAGCGCGAATTTCCGAGCAGAAAAACCAAAGCAGAACCAGTTGAAGATCGCTCCTTTGATGCCGATCCCGATCGGTGGAAATCCTCAGAAACAATGCCACAAGAAGATCTCTTAGAAGATCCCGAATCATGGGATATCGCCGAAGAACCGCCCCAAGAACCTACGACCGTTGAAAAGTTCGATCCAAGTCTGGATAAATATAAATCTACCGGATTTGAAGCGCGACAAGAACCTAAAAATATTTCTCGCTCCGGTTCGATTTACTCTTACACTTACAAACAAGCCGAACGTCGCCCCAAACCGAAAACAGATCCCCCACCACCTCGAGAAAATACTCAAAGCAAACCGATCGACCCTCCTAATTATTCTCAACCTAGCAATAATAACCCCAGCCCAGATCCCGTCGAACCCGATTACCAAGAACGAGAAGAATATTCTCAGCCTCAAAAATCCGAGCGAGTCTACGATGCTAAATATAGGGTAATTACTCCCCCATACCGAGATCTTCCCTACGAACCTCTCAACGACGATCGAGAAGATGAAGAATGGATTTAAGTAGATAGTAATTCTCGCGATTCCTGCTTGACTCTACCAGCCATTGCTGCTTGTTGTAACTTCATGAAAGCTTCAAAATCTTTTTGACCGTATTTACTTCTGAGCATCACTCTTAACCTATCTTCTGCTTCTAAGGTCAGATATCCTGTCGATAAAGCCTGTTCGACTACTTCGCGAATTAAATTCATTTTTTTCTCCTCGGTATAAAAACCTAAAAACTAAAGACTGAGTTCTTACCAGAAAGTATCCTGGAAATCAATATTGACTGGTATTTTTTTTGTTAAAGCAGAAGTTACAGAGCGATTACTCTTCAATTATAAAGTTTTTATAAACTTTATTTCAAAATACCATAAATTTCCTCAAACGCCAACCTGGAAAACCTTGCTAATATTGCTTTATCTTCACCCCTAGAACTACAGACAATCCGATCGAAATAAAAAATGAACGATCTGCTAGAAGGAACGAGTGTATTTCTCATCGGCATGATGGGAACGGGAAAAACAACTGTTGGAGAACATTTAGCTCGACAATTAAATTATCGTTTTTTTGATACGGACGTTTTAATCGAGCGAGTTAGCGGTAAAACCATCAATCAGATTTTTGCTGAAGACGGGGAAAAAGCTTTCCGAACTTTAGAAACAAATATTATCGCTCAATTATCTGCTTATACTAAAAGCGCGATCGCAACGGGAGGCGGTATCGTTGTAACTAAAAAAAACTGGAGCTATCTTCGTCACGGTTTGATTGTTTGGTTGGATGCTGCGCCAGAATTATTAATCGCTCGTTTGGCCGACGATCGCACCAGGCCGCTTTTACAAGATCGCGATCGAGCCAAAAAACTCGAATCTCTTTTAGAATCCCGCAAATCTTTGTATGCCATGGCTGACCTTCATATTCAAATCGAACCCCACCAAACTCCCACAGAAATAGCTTCGCAAATTGTCGCTCGAATTCCTTCGGTACTAAAGAGTAAACCTTTCCTATCCGAACTTAATTAATTCTTTTCATTTGCTTCGATTGCCCTGAAATTTACTCGAAAAATAGACAATAATTCGATCGAGTTCTTCTTTTTCTACTTACATTATCAAAACTAGAACCTCAAGATTTGTATAACACCTAACAATTTAAATAATATTTCGATCGCGGCGATCGCAGAAGACAGCCATAAATCTCCTAAACTTTACTCATA
>CAYWIH010000094.1:11484-20625 GCA_964458305.1 uncultured bacterium
AACTGCTTACTGATACTGCTGTAATTAAGAAAAATTTAAAAAAAGTTAAAAATAAAACGGGGAAAATACTAGATTGAGATTAAGAGAAGAATATAGTAGTAAATCGATCGCTAATAATAAATAACGAAGAAAAACCATCGGTAAAACTATGGGTAGCGATCGAGAAAATCTTAAAGAAGCTAATCTGACTCGAGTCCGAGTACTTAGCGAAGCACTTCCCTACATTCAAAAATTTACAGGACGAACGGTAGTAATTAAATACGGCGGCGCAGCAATGAAAGACAATACCCTCAAAGAGGGGGTAATTAGGGATATAGTATTTTTATATTCCGTTGGCGTGCGACCCGTAGTAGTTCACGGTGGCGGGCCCGAAATTAATAGTTGGTTGGGAAAATTAGGAATAGAACCACAATTTAAAGATGGTTTGCGGGTTACCGATACTGCCACTATGGATGTCGTAGAAATGGTATTAGTCGGTCGGGTTAATAAAGAACTAGTTGCTTTAATTAACCGCGCTGGGGGTTTAGCCGTCGGTTTGTGCGGCAAAGATGGCAATCTCATTACAGCCAGACACGTAGGTAAAGAAGGTATTGGCTTCGTCGGTGAAGTTAGCAGCGTTAATATTAAGTTAGTTAAAAGTTTAGTAACCAGCGGCTACGTTCCAGTTATTTCCAGCGTAGCAGCAGACGAAAACGGACAAGCACATAATATTAATGCCGATACCGTTGCTGGAGAAGTCGCCGCAGCATTAGATGCAGAAAAGTTAATTTTATTGACAGATACTCCAGGAATTTTAGAAAACTATCGAGATCCTGATACTCTATTGACTCAACTAGATATTCAGCAAGCCAGAGGATTGATTAGTGCTGGAATTGTAGGCGGTGGAATGATTCCTAAAGTACAATGTTGCGTGCGATCGCTCGCTCAAGGAGTTCGGGCTGCCCATATCATCGACGGACGCATTCCCCATGCTTTATTGTTAGAAATTTTTACCAATGAAGGGATCGGTTCGATGATCGTTGCTTAAACATAATTAAATCTCCTGAAGATTCAAACTGCCAGGAGATTGCAAAATTTAAATAATTGTCTTAATAGTAGCGATAACGTTCGTTATCTCTGCGGTTGTAACGCTCGTATCTGCGATCGTAGTCCCGATATCTGTCATTTTTGTCCCATCCCCAACGCACTCTTCTTCCTCTATTGTCGTAGCGACGATCGTAGCCCCATCCACGGTTGTAATATCTGTTTCTGTTTCTGCGGTAACGCTCGTAATCTCTGCGATTGTAACGCCTGTAATCTTTACGGTCTTCGTCTTCGTAATCTCGATTATAGTCGTACCTTCGGTAACGCTCGCTGATTAGATAAGATTCTGCTGGAGATGTGATATTATTGTCTGCTCGCACTAAATTGGCATCTACACTCAGCCAACCAAGTGCCAAACCCAAACAGATTGATATATTTCTAATATTGTTCTTCATAGTTGTTCGCTCGAGTACAATTAATAAAAGTTTATTAGCATTTATCTTATTAAACTGCAAAATTCAACAATCTATTACAGTGGACGAAAAAGATCGAGAAAAGTTTCAAGCAGAATACAATATCGGTAAAAATGCTTTCGAGCGGGGTCAGTATCGTTCGGCGATCGAACATTTAGAAATAGCTTGCAAATTAGCACCATTATCCTCTCGTCAAGGTGGAGAGGCTCGGATTTGGCTGTTAACAACTTATCAAGCTGCTGGCAAATTAACCGAAGCGATCGCTCTAGCAAGACAGCTTTGCACTCATCCTAACTTACAAATTCGCCAACAAACTCAGCGCATACTTTACATTATTGAAGCTCCCAAACTTCGCCGACCTCGAGAGTGGACTGTGGAAATGCCTGAAGATCTCAGCTCTCTTTCTGAAGCAAATTTTCCTAACAATCTCGGTACGAATGTCGTTAAAAATAAAGCCAAACAAGATTTAGAGTCGAGCGAACCGTTTAATCTTACTACAGTTAGCGGTGAAAACAATCGATTTATTTGGGCGGCGATGTTCGCTATTTTGGTAATTTTTACTGGCTTATTTTTTGTTGAGAAGATGTAAATTCGATTCGCTCTCCATTAGGGTGCAAAGTCTGGTTAAAAAATTCTTGACAACGGTTGCGCTCGTCTGCTATCAAAATTTTCGCTTGATGTCCCTCCTTTAAAACCTCAAAGCGATCGCGCAGTTCGTAAGCGTAAATAATTAAAATATCCCCAGGCTCGCATAATAAAGCCGCACCGCCATTAGGACAAATATCCCCAGATCCCGACTCTGCCGGAATTACATAAGTCGACCAACGTTTGCCATTGTTAAGGTTGATAACATCTATTTCTTCTAGAGGAAATAAGCCTACTTTCTCTAATAAATCTCGATCGATACTCAAGCTGCCAACATAATTAACATTTGTTTGTGTAACCCGCACTCGATGCAGTTTAGCGTGTATTAATTTGATCTGTCTCATTACCCATTGTTTTTTGCTTTCGCTATTATGATAGATCTTCAGAATTAATCCAATATTTTGCGAGCCAATTAAGATAAAAAAAGAGTTTGTAAAGAAATGTAAGGATATTCATGAGCGATCGATTAATTCGTGGCACAGCAGCAGACGGTGGCATTAGAGTAGTTGGAGTGATTTCTACCCGTCTTACCGAAGAAGCCCGAAGTCGTCACAACCTTTCCTACGTAGCTACGGCAGCTTTAGGACGTGCGATGTCTTCTGGTTTGTTACTAGCTTCTAACATGAAAAAAGAAGGAGCAAGGGTTAACATTCGCGTTAAAGGCAACGGCCCTTTAGGAGGTATTTTAGTAGATGCCGGAGCAGATGGAACAGTCAGAGGTTACGTCAACAATCCTCGAGTAGAATTACCACCCAATAAAATTGGCAAATTAGATGTGGGGAGGGCTGTAGGGAAGCAAGGCTTTTTATACGTAGTGCGTGACTTGGGTTACGGATATCCTTATTCGAGTACGGTAGAGTTAGTTTCTGGGGAAATCGGAGAAGATGTAGCTAATTATTTAATCACTTCCGAACAAACCCCCTCAGCTCTTTTAGTCGGCGTATTCGTAGGAGCTTCTGGAGTCACAGCAGCGGGAGGATTGCTATTACAAGTAATGCCCAAAGCAGCCAGAGATGAAGCCTTAGTAGCGACTTTGGAATCTCGAGTTTCAGCCTTATCAGGATTTACTCCTCTATTGCGATCGGGCAAAACTTTACCCGATATCATGAACGAACTGCTTGGAGATTTAAATTTAGTAATTTTACCAGAAATTCAAATGGTACGCTTCGACTGTCGCTGTTCGATGCAGCGAGTTTTAGGAGCTTTGAAAATGCTCGGAGAAGCAGAACTGTTAGATATGATCGAAAAAGATAGCGGTGCAGAAGCAACTTGTGAATTTTGTGGCGAAGTTTATCAAGCTAGCGAAGAGCAATTAAGTAAATTAATCCAAGACTTGCGCGCTTCTAGCTCGAATTAAGTAAAATCAAGGACATAAAAACAAAAATATTGACCAAGATGCGCTAAGATCGGCTCGAGTTATTGGGTAGTTAATAGCTGTACCGAGCAAGATGTGGGGGTTTATGAAGACAAATCCAGAACAACCAGACTCCAAACCAAAAGCCTTCGATCGATTCTCATCATCAGAACAACCTGTCGACTCTCAAGGGGAAAGAGAACAAATTGATAGCTCGACTAAAAACCGTGCTGTTTCTTTACCTCCGCTTCCCCCGAAAAGCCAGGTTCAGCATAGCGATAGAGTTTCATCGAATCGAGCTAAAACAAACAACTCCAAAACAAATAACAATCCTCAAGCGGTAAAATTGAGTACAAATAGATCCCACGACAAAGATTTTTTGACAGCAAATAACAATGGAGTTGGGGCAAGAAAATTTAATATTCCTCAAACTTGGCTGGCTTGGCAAATAGGCGCGGCAGCCCTGGTAACGATTTTTGGTAGTATCGGATTTACCGCCACATCGTTTCTGCTCAAACTGCCAGATGCTCCAGAATGCAAGCGAGTTTACTGGCCGATGGCTTCAGCCTCTCTACGTCTTTATTGTGCCGAGACAGCAGCTAAAGAAAAAACAGCCGATGGCTTGCTAGAGGCGATCGCTATGGTAGAAGATTTACCAGCAAAACATCCCTTGCGATCGGAAATTAACCGCAAAGTAGAAATTTGGGCCGAAGAAATTTTAGACTTGGCCGAAGCACAATTTCAATCAGGTTCTCTCGATGGCGCGATCGCCATGGCCCGAAGAACTCCTCAAGATGTGGCAGCTTATAATTTAGTCGAAGAGCGGATCGGAAGCTGGCAATCGATTTGGTCGCAAGCAGAAAAGATAGATCTCGAAGCTCGAGAGCATCTAAGCACTTCTCATTGGTATAAAGCTTTTAGTTCTGCGAGAAAATTAACCAATATCAATAATGAATACTGGTCAAAAACAAAATACGAAGAAATATTATCAAGTATTAAAACCGCTCAGCAAGAAAGCACTAAATTAGATATAGCTTATACAAAATTAAAAAGTGGCGAACTCGAAGATCTAATTTTGGCAATCGAAAAAGCCAATCGCATCGATCCCAACAGCTACGCCCATCAAGAAGCTCTAGAATTGATCGCTAAGGCAAAAAATGAATTAATCGCCGGAATGAATCGCTCGATCGCCAGAGGCAATTGGCAGCAAGTCCTCCAAGTAGCCAATCGAGTTCCTCCTAGTGCCGATCTTCAAGATTACGTCACCGATTGGAATTATTTAGCAACAGCAGGAACGAGTGCCCAAATCGGTAGGGTTGCTAACATCGAATCGGCAATTGCAACTGCTAAAAAGATCGAGTATGGCAGCCCTTTATACCGCAAAGCTCAGCAGTTAATCGGATCGTGGCAATTAGAAATTAAAGATGTTTCTACTTTGGCTCGAGCTAGAGGAACGGCCAGATCCGGCAGCATCGGCGACCTCAGACAAGCAATTTCAATAGCTCGAGGGATTTATAGTTACCATCCTCGTTACCAAGAAGCTCAAAGAGAAATTAGGGGTTGGATTTCTAGGATTCAAATTATAGAAGATCGCCCCATTCTCAACAGTGCTTATCAAATAGCCCGCGACGGTAGCGTTTCCTCCCTGCAAAGAGCGATCGCCACAGCCAATCGAATCTCAGCCAATCGCGCTTTGTATCGAGAAGCACAAGGTCAAATTCGCAAATGGAGAGGAACGATCGAAACAAAAGTAGATAACCCAATTTTAATTGAAGCAGAGAGTTTCGCTCGCAAAGGAGATTTTGCAGCGGCGATCGCTACGGCTAAAAAAATTAGCCCCGGCAGAGCCTTATACAATCGCTCTCAAACTAGAATTAGATATTGGGGTATAGAATTGGCAGGAAAAGAAAATTTCCGGCAAGCCGACCGTTTGGCTAGTTCGAGAACTCCCCAAAATCTGATTAGAGCTATCGATCTCGCCAGCAAAATCGCTCCTGCTTCATCTTTGAAAGCAGAAAGCAATCGAGCTATTAACCGTTGGTCGGAACAGTTATTAAATATAGCTAGAGATACAGCTCAAACTTCTCTAACTCGAGCTATTAATATCGCCGGATCGATTCCTCCTCAAACTTCTGCTTACCCAGCAGCCAGATCTCAAATTCAAATTTGGCGCGCTCGACTCAACTCCAACCAATCTTCTGAGTCTCAGTAATCTAAACTTAGGACGAGGGGAAAAAGGATATTAGCACGCGGGATCGGTTCATAAAGTGTTTCTTCAAACTCATAAGTCGATCTTGCCTTCTCCTATTACTGGTTGAATTTTTAACTTTTAATTAAATTATTGAGGAGAAATTAAAAAAAATTCAAAAAATTCTTAATCAGAATTGGATTGCTTGTTTCTTTCTTTATTTTACAAATCATTGTAATACTGTAGCATAATATTTGCCCCAGCCCAAAACAACCAGAGCGGGCTTTTTTTGATACGTCAAAAATATCAAATTCTAAAATAAATCGATCGAATCTATACAAAATAGAGGTTTCAGCGATCTATATTGGGCAAGTAGAGTTTAGAATAATCCAGTAAAACTTCCAGCCTACAGGTATTTGAGCGATTCGGCTTTTTACCAAGTTGAAGGGTCTGGAGTTTTCAAGCAAAATAGAGTAAAAAAAGGAAAAATAAGGAGCTTTTGAATGAATAAAGGTGAATTAGTCGATAAAGTAGCTCAAAAAGCAACTGTCACCAAAAAACAAGCAGATGCGGTAATTACCGCCACGATCGAAACGATCATGGAGGCCGTATCGGCAGGGGATAAAGTAACTCTGGTAGGCTTCGGATCTTTTGAGTCGAGAGATCGCAAAGCTCGCGAAGGTCGCAACCCAAAAACAGGAGATAAAATGGAAATCCCAGCTACCACAGTTCCAGCTTTTTCTGCGGGCAAATTGTTCAAAGAAAAAGTGGCACAAAAAAATAGCGATTCTGAGGCTTAAGAAAGATAGATATGCACGGCAGACCGATCCACGGTGGCAACTTAGTTTGGGCAGCGACGATAGCAAACTGTTCCAAATCGGAGATCGTGGATTTTTCTGCTTCTATCAACCCATTGGGCCCCCCAAAAAGCGCGATCGAGGCAATCGATCGGGCTATAGCCGATTTAAAAGCTTATCCAGACCCTAATTACTCTCAACTCCGTTCTTGTCTGGGTAAATATCACCAACTGCCCTCAGAATGGATTTTACCCGGTAATGGTGCGGCAGAATTATTAACCTGGGCGGCAAGGGAATTGTCTCAATGGGAAATTACTTATTTACATACCCCCGCTTTTGCCGATTATTGGCGGGCTTTTTCAACTTTTAGTGTCAATGTCCGTCGACTTCAGCTAGATCTCGACAATCTATCAATAGTTAACGATCGCATCTCCGGTAAAAATTGCGGCATCCTAATCAATAATCCTCACAATCCTACGGGGAAAATGTGGCAAATAGCCGAGATTTTACCTTATCTAGAAAATTTTGCCCTAGTTGTGGTAGACGAAGCCTTTATGGACTTTCTCCCGCCAGATCGAGAGCAAAGTTTAATAGCTCTAATTCGCAATTATCCTAATTTAATTATCCTGCGATCGCTAACAAAATTTTATACTCTGCCCGGATTGCGTCTCGGCTACGCTATTTCTCATCCAGAAAGATTGCGAAAATGGCAAAAATGGCGCGATCCTTGGGCTGTCAATGTCTTGGCTGCGGCGGCGGGAATGGCAGTTTTAGAAGATCGCGATTTTCAAAAACAAACTTGGGAGTGGTTAATTAATGCCAAATCTCAACTTTTAACAGGTTTAGGGGCGATCGATGGTTTGCAACCATTCCCTGGAGCTGCTAACTTTCTTTTAGTACGTACCTCAGTATCGAGTTCGCAATTACAAACAAAATTGCTGCAACAAAATCGGATCTTAATTCGCGACTGTCTTAGTTTTCCAGAATTGGGCGATCGCTATTTTCGCCTAGCAGTTCGCACTCGATCCGAAAATCAAAGTTTAGTTACGGCAGTAAAGGATATTTTAGCTGACCAATAGTTAAAAAATTTACCTATTCGGTAAAAAAGGATGTTGAAACCAACAAAAATAAAGTCTAAAAATATTGATGTTATGGAATTCTCTCGATCTAGAATACGACTTGGTTGTCATTGGAGCGACTTTAGAAGGTATTTTGGCAGCTAATTTGGCGGCAAGTTTTAAGGTTCGCGTTGCTTTAGTAGATTTACCCCATTCTCGGTATTTTAGTTCTGCTGAAATAATTTACAATCGCACTCTTTCCCAAACTAATAATTTTTTACAACAATTAAACGAAGGCAAAAATTTCGGTATCTATCCTTTTTTCAATTTAAATCCCGATTTAAGCAGAGTAAAAGCTTTCGCCGCTGAAATTCTTAATGATTTAGCCGATCGCAGTTCTCTAGCCTTTCTAGCTGCTGCTGGAGTCGATGTTATCTCTGGATCGGGTCAGTTTTGCAAGTTGCCACATCTTGCTTTTATTGTCGGGGAGCGACGCTTGCGATCGCGCAAATATTTAATCGCTACGGGATCTGCTGCTGGAGGTAAACATTCAGATCTTCTCGAAAAAATAGATTATCTGACTACCAGCGATCTCTGGCAAAAAGATTGTTTAAATTCTTTAAGCGATCGCCTCGTTATAATTGGCGGAACTCCTTTAGCCCTAGAATTAACGCAAAATTTAGCTAAATTAGGCAAAAAAATAACTTATTTAGAAGAGCGCGATCGCATTTTACCTCGCGAAGATCGAGAAATTTCTGGGTTCGTTCGAGCTATCTTAGAAGCAGAAGGGGTACAAGTTTTTACTAATTCTCCCCTAACTCAAGTAAAGTCGATCGACGGTAAAAAATGGCTGCAAGCAGGCAATCGGGCTATAGAAACTGATCGAGTTATTTTTGCAGGAAAGCGATCGCCTAATATCTTCGATTTAAATTTGTCGGCAGTGGGTGTAAAATACTCTGCAATCGGGATAAAACTCGATCGCAAATTACGAACTACTAACCCTCGAATTTATGCTTGTGGCGATGTTGCTGGGGGCTATTCTCTTCCTCATTTAGCCCGTTACGAAGCTAATATTGCGGTTAAAAATGCTTTGTTTTTTCCTCGCTTTAAAGTAGATTATCGACACATTCCCATTACAATTTTTACCGCTCCTCCTTTTGCTAAAGTAGGAATAACTGAAGCACAAGCAAGATCTCGCTACGGTAAAGATGTTTTTGTAGTCCGAGAGTATTTTAAAAATATTGCTGGGGCACAAATAAGTGGCGAAATAACTGGCTTTTTTAAATGTATTTGCACTAATAAGGGCAAAATTTTAGGTGCTAATATAATCGGGCCTTCTGCAGCGGAGTTAATTGGTTCGATCGCTCTGGCTATGAAACATAATATCACTTTAAATGCGATCGCTTCTTTGCCTCATTCTTTTGCTTCTCATTCAGAAATTATCGATCTTACTGCAATAAAATGGCAATCTCAAAATCAATTCGATCGGTCATTTTTGCAAAATTTTTTAGAGAATTTGTTTGTTTGGCAGAAAAAGTAGTTTTAATCTTTTCAGCTATTATGCCGATTTAATTTAAGCTAGTCTACCGATACTAAATAGTTT
>CAYWIH010000095.1:0-17613 GCA_964458305.1 uncultured bacterium
GTGTGGGACATTTAAATATACTATAATAACATATTTTTATCCTGTTAAATATGAGAATTTTCTCATTAACCCACTAAGGTTTTTGATTTATAGTTTAACAGAAGAGATAAAAAGAAATAAAAGTTAATACACAACTATTTTTCTAATCTCTTAATCACGAAATTAAACATAAGGCTAAAAAAAGATAAAAATAATGATTGACAAACTAATTTTCCAAGAACTTACTGATGCTGAAGCAGCTAACCTAACGGGTGGGGTAACGGTACAAACGTTTACTCCCGATGGAGAAGGTGGTTTTGTGGGAACGGCACTCGCGCCAGATGGCGTAACGGTCTTAGAGTTCGAGGCAGAGGCACCAGAGGCACCAGAGGCAGAAGACCAAATAGCACCAGCACCAGCACCAACACCAGTAGCAGTAGTCTAGCAGGTAGGGTTGTTCATCTACCAAGAGTGAACTGCCAGACTTTCATCTGTATTTCGCGCAGGAGACTCCCGCCATAGCGCACACGCTTGGCGGTGAGAGGAATGCGTGCCTCCAATTAGGTTTTTTACATTTAATGCTGTATAATGTGAGCTATGGTTGAAAGAGCTTACAAGTACCGATTTTTCCCTACTGCCGAGCAAGAAAATCTCTTGCGACGGACAATGGGGTGTGTGCGTTTGGTCTATAACAAAGCTCTCGATGCTAGAACCAAAGCTTGGTATGAAAACCAGGAAAGAATCCAATACAAGGAAACTTCTAGTCTTTTGACAGGCTCGAAGAAAACCGAGCAGCTCGAATTTCTTAATGAGGTTAGCTGCGTACCTTTGCAGCAATGTCTGAGACATCTGCAAAAAGCGTTTGCTAACTTTTGGGGTAAGAGAGCCAAGTATCCCAGGTTTAAAGCCAAGCGTAATGGTGGCTCGGCTGAGTTTACCAAGTCGGCTTTTAAATTCCGCGATGGTAAACTGCGGCTTGCTAAGTGCAAAGAACCTTTGAAGGGAGCAGGTCAGCTTTGTAAGAACAAAAATACTATTGATTTGAAAACCTTTTTGACAGATAAAAGTGCGCTCAACTGGCGAGGTTTTACTAAACCATGAAATTGAGCGATCGCGAGCTTTTTAAAATTGAAGTTGACAAGAAAAAATGACTAAAAATTATTATTTAGATAGGCACATCGATGTTTAAGAACTTGAGGAATATTCTCAATTTTCCATTGTGATCCTGAGATTTTTAGCCTTCTATCTATTTGTTTTACTGTTGATTCTACTGCTCCTGAACCAATTGAACAAATTTGTTCTTGTTGGTAGTAATTATAATTGATAATACGATGACGATGATTCTCTAAATAAAAACAGAAATTAGTAGCTTGTTTTTTCTTTAAAGCTGAAAATAAAGCACACGTTTCATCAACTTTTCCTGACCATAATAAACTTTCTGCCTCTTTCAATCTTTTAATTGAACCTCCTACTTTATGGAGATTTTCTATTAAATGATACCAATCTAAAATTTCTCTTTTTACACCAGGATAAGAAAACTGTTTAATAATATTCCAAATTCCAGCGTGTCCATCTCCTATGCAGTTGAAGGAAAAAGATTTGCTTTGTTCGTTTACCCAATTAATCAGCTTATTATTATCTTGAAACCAGGCCAATCTTCCCCTAGAGAAAAGTTGGACAAATAGTTTTTTGTAACCCCGAAAACAGTACAAAAGAACTAAAAAATTCATTCTCAATAAGGATTTGTTAAATAAACATTCTTTCATCAACGTGCTATTTTCAAACGAAAGGCTTGTGGGTCTTTGTTTTTAGTCAGTCGCCCCGAAAAGATTAACCCACTCAATTATCACGGCATTTTGCTCTTTTGTCGGTTGTTGCAGTTATTGCGTGAGCGAGACGAGTGCAATGAGGAAGTTGACTGAAGAGAACGCCCGTCTTAAAGGAGAAAAAAACCGACCCAAAAATTAAGCCCAGCCGCCTAGAGCCAAAAGCGAAAGTAGAAGAAGAAAAGGGAGATTCCCAAGACTCCGACGGTGAGTCACTAACCGAAAAGAAAAAACGTCCTGGCTCTGAACTTTCTCATTTTGTTCTGAACCGATAGCCCACGCCCCTAATGGTTTCGATGATGCCTCGACCCAGCTTCTTGCGCAGGTATCTCACATAGACATCGACAATGTTAGAACCAGGGTAGTAGTCGTAGCCCCAGACGTCATTGAGAATCTCTTGCCGAGAAACGATTCGCTCAGGGTGGCGCATCAAGCGCTCCAGGAGGATAAACTCTTGATTGGAGAGTTCGATTTCAATCTCGCCCACTTTGACAGTGTGGGTGTACAAGTCAAGAGTTATCTTGCCCGCTGTGAGAATCATTGCCGGCTGACCTTGGGGGACTTGCTGCGAGCGCAACCGCAGGCGGATTCTTGCCAGCAGTTCGTCAAAGCTAAACGGCTTGGTGACATAGTCGTCTGCTCCAGCTTCTAGTCCGGCCACTTTATCTTTCACCTCGTCCCGCGCCGTCAGAATAATAATCGGGATCGCTTCCCCCTGACCGCGCAACTCTTTTATCACTTCTACTCCATCTTTACCAGGCAGAAGCAGATCGAGAATCAAGAGGTCAAAATTGTCGCTCAGGCTCATGTTCAGAACTTGGTAGCCGTCTTGGACTCTTGCCGTTGCAAAGCTATGTTCGCGCAGTTTTTGTTCCAGAAAATTGGTGCTCAGAGCTTCATCTTCGGCAATCAGAATTCGTTTCATCTCCTCAACCAGGTTAGTTGTCTATCCTTTCAATAATTACGTTCAACTCCGGGTATAGCCGAGATACATGTAAAAATAGCCATTAAGCTAGAAAGTATTGTCCTGACTTGCTTAGAGCCAGGGAAATCACATCTAATTCCCAGACTATGTGCAGGTTATAGCTTTTAGCCATCACAGTTGATTTTTCTCAAAATCGGGGATGCTTTACTGTATTCGGCTTTCAAAATTTAGATGCGATTAGCCTGTGCTTAGAGCTTTTAGTTTTCCTTATTTGCCAGCCCCTCGTTCTACCCCAAAGACAAATTTTTCGATGTCTAATCTTAAATAAATTAGCATTGGCTCAATTCTTTTTTGCTGTCTTAGTTTTTTTTGATAATCTCAGATAAAAATGAAATTAAGATGAAATGATTTAAGAAACAAATATTCATTAAGAGCCTATCCGTAAAATAATTGGCTTGAGATTAATGCCTGTAACAAGCCAAAGAAAACGATTGTCTGTATCATGACAAAATACACGATCGCGCATTGATTTGAGATATGCGAACTGCTTGCAGCAGTGCGCTTCGCGCTCCCATGCGCTCAATCGATTCAATTTCTTTGAGCCACTTTGCGATCGTTGTTGCGGCGACGAATTACCTCAATCGGAATATTATGACCACCAGCTCACCCGGCAACTCGATTTATAGCAAGAGTGGGACTTGACAGCCAGAAATAAAGTAAATTGATTGTATAACCTTCTTTTTGGCATTTTCTCAAGAAAGGAGCAAAAGTTCTGGCAGCTAATGTAGTTTCAAATGCAAAATCAACCTTAGCTTTTGAAAGTGTTTTCAATCTTTCTAGCATTAAACGACCAGCTTGTATAGCCACAGATTCAGGATTAAATGGCGAAAGTCCAGCCGCTATTTCATCAGCATTAACATACTCGAAATTGGCAGAAAAACTAGGTAATAATTGTTTGGCAACTGTTGTTTTACCAGATCCGTTTGCTCCACCAATAATGTAAATATTAGGCATAATCACTTTCCTTTATTTTGCTTATAGCAGAGAGAACGGTACATCGATCTCGTTCAAATATATTTTGAATTTCTGCTCGTAAATCTTCCAGTGGTTTATATTCATTGCTATCAAATTTAAAGGTTAATCCCAACACTCTGGAAAGTCGATAAATTTCGTAAATCGATAAATGTTCGAGAGAATCGATAAACTTTAAACTAGTCAATCTAAGTTTTAATCGCTGTGGATCTCTCGCTAATTCGCTTCCTAAGAATCGATCGATCTCAATTGATTCTGGATCGGTTTTATCCATTTTTGGCGTATCAGTTGTATGAGTTATGGGGATTCTGTCTCGATCGATTCGATCGACTTCTATTTGATGGACTTTTCTTTTACTATGAGGTACATAATTTTCAGGAAACTCATAAAATAAGTACATCATAATGGTCATGTAAACAAAGAATAGTACGAGCGGGAAAAGTATTTAATTAATTAATTCTGTCGTAATCATAATTCTGAAGCGAATAAAAGATAGTAAAAGCCATAACTCAACGGGATAGTTCTAGCAACTCAATATTCTCAATACTTTCAACAACATATTCAGTCTCCTGTTCGTTTATTTGTTAATAATTAGCAAAAATTGAGGTTATCGATCTGGTGTGGAGAAGGCGACCGACCGATTTATTTAAAAGCTTAGATAGAGAAATAAAGCGATTAATATTAATCCTATTTTTTCTAGTGCTTACCTTAATAGAGCAGGGGTCTGGATTAACGTTGAAAAGAAACAAAAAGGAATTAACGATTTACTAACAGCCGCAAATTTATTTGAAAGACAAGGAAATCTAGGTCTTTCTCAAAAAATTATGAATTACATCGCAAGAATACAATAATCAGAATAATTCTTTGTGTTAATTATCTTTTAAAGCTTTCAACATATCAAAATCTGGAATTCTATTCTCTGTTAGTCCATTCATTTTTTGAAATCTTCTCACTGAGAACCATGTTCTTTGTCCATAGTCTCCATCTATGGGGCCGCCATAGTAGTTTCTAGCTTTTAACAAAATTTGGAGTTCACAAACAATAGCATAATGAACCATTACGCACAACGCATCATCTTTCAGTTCATCTAATGTGTTCCACCGATAGTTCAATAAATTATTAAACTTAAAAGTAATATGATTAGATGTCATCAATTTTTCTTTTAGCATCAAATCTTGCTGGCTATGCACTTTTACTCTACAGGTTTCAATTTCGTAAATATATAAAGGAATTAAATCGAGAATTAGCTCTTCTTCCATTATCTTGGCTAACGTTAAACCCTTATGAGATCGAAAACGATCGTCCCAGTTAGGAAAACAAATACAGAATTCGGATTTTTTAAGAATAGAACAAAGTTTATCTTTTTCATCATTTTCAGTTCCCCCAGTCCAGTGTTCATAAGACGACGAAATTTTCATTTTTTCATTGTCATAAAATATAGAAAACTTTTTAATTCTCCAATTGCATAAAGCATATTGAAAAAAGGTAATGGATTGAAAAAGCATATATATTAGACTTTAGACTGAGTATTTGTATTTTTATTTCTAGGTTTATTATTCCCATAAAAGACAAAAGTTTAACTTACCAATCTCCCGAGGTTGGTTCTTATAATAAAGAGTCTGTCATATCAGACAATATTTCTTCGCTCAATCTCAGTAATGGTTTTTTTTAAAATTGACGATCGATCCTTCTCTATACTCGAATCGAATCAACAGAAAATTTACACAAAGAGAAAAATTATCCTGGGATCTCGCTACTTTTTTTTCCTATAATTCGATACACAATACTTGAAAAGTCAAAAGCGGATTTCGCGCCGCCGAGGTTTCCTCGGCTTTTAGCGAAACCAAGAAGTCAAAAATCACGCATTCAAAAGTAAATTTTAGTTGGGGATTCTAACCACTGACTAAAATGGCGAGAAAGATCGAAGATTTTTAGTCGGGGTACTAACCCGCGAGGTAACAATAGTTCTCAAAAGTATTTTTTTGACTGCTTGCTCCGTCCTTATTGCGGAGGAAACCTCGAGCTACGCTCCATTCGCCACCGTTTCACGAGAGCGTTCGGGCGGTGCGCTTTTAACTTTTGACTTCGAGCAAAGCGAGTTGAAAATTATTTGAGTATTGTTAGTCTTTGGGAGATATCAATTAAATTTAGTCTAGGAAAACTAACGCTAGGAATGCTTTATGATAATTTTATTCTTCAACGAGTAGAAGAAACCTCACTAATCGTACTTAATATTAGTTTGGAACATCTTAATGTTCTAACCACTTTACCATTTCATCATCGCGATCCTTTCGATCGCCTAATTATCGCTCAAAGTATTGTAGAAAGAATAAGAATTTGTGGTATAGATAAAATTAGATCGATCGCATTTTACTCGTTTAATAGTATTTTTTAGTACCCATACAGAACCAGCTTTATTAAGTCGCAATTATAATTCTTCCTACTGGTTAGAAAGGTATGCGATCGCCCAAAATATCAATACTCCTCAAAAAATTGTCGCCAAATTAACAAAAGATGGTAATGCAATAGTTCGCACTGCTGCAAGAGCCAATCTCAGACAAGATAGATAACAAAAAAAGTAAAAAATTGCAAGAAAAAAAATTAAAAAATTCAAGAAACGAACGAGGCCGACAAGAAAATCTTGTATTAGATTTAAGAAATAAGCGATCGCAACATTCGCTAAATTAAATAATATAAACAAGTCTAAAAATCATAGAAACAGATGAAAATCGCTAATAACATCACCGAACTCGTCGGAAGAACTCCCTTAGTCCGATTAAATCGCATACCCCAAGCAGAAGGCTGTGTAGGGCAGGTAATAATGAAATTAGAGGGAATGAATCCCGCAGCCTCCGTCAAAGACCGCATAGCGGTAAATATGATAAACACAGCCGAAAAAGAAGGCAAGATAAGACCTGGAGAAACTACCTTAATCGAACCGACATCGGGAAATACAGGTATCGGTTTGGCAATGGTAGCAGCAGCAAAAGGCTACGAACTGATTTTAACCATGCCCGACTCGATGAGTAAAGAAAGAAGGGCAATGTTAGCTGCCTACGGTGCTAAATTAGAATTAACTCCCGGCGTAGGTGGAATGAGCGGAGCGATCGAACGGGCACAAGAATTAGTCGCAACAGTTCCCAACGCCTATATGTTGCAACAATTTAAAAATCCAGCCAATCCAGAAATACACAGAAATACTACCGCGATCGAGATTTGGGAAGATACCGATGGCAAAGTAGATTATGTTGTGGCTGGAGTCGGCACTGGCGGCACGATTACTGGTGTAGCACAAGAACTAAAAAAACGCAACCCCGCAATCAAAGCGATCGCCGTCGAACCAGAAGACAGTCCGGTGTTATCGGGAGGTAAACCAGGCCCTCATAAAATTCAGGGTATCGGTGCGGGTTTCGTTCCCGAAGTTTTAGAGGTAATGTTAATCGACGAAGTTATTACTGTCACTAATTCAGAAGCGATCGCCTACGGAAGAAGGATCGCAAAAGAAGAAGGTCTGTTATCGGGAATCTCTACAGGGGCGGCATTATGCGCTGCGGTTAAGTTAGCACAGAGACCCGAAAACAAAGATAAAATAATTGTTACAATTCAGCCCAGTTTTGGCGAAAGATATTTGAGTACGGTTTTATTTCAAGATCCAGACGAGTCGAGGTTAGCATTAACAAACGCGAATTAAATGTCAGCAAAAACAAATCACTATCAAATTTTAGAAGTAAGCCAACGAGCCAGTCAAAAAGAAATTAAACTGGCTTATCGGCGTTTAGTTAAATTATTTCATCCCGATACTCTTTCAGAAACTGCCGATCGAGACAAAATAGTTCAGATCAATGCTGCTTATGAAGTTCTCAGCGATCCGCACAAAAGAAACAGTTACGATCGACAGTTATTAAACCGCGATTTATATTACCATGCCAGCAGGCGACAGCAAAGAACCGCCGAAGCTCAGCGAACTTACACCAAAGCCAAACAAGAAGTAAAAAAGAGACAAAATCGGCAAGAAGATTGGCTAAAACGAGTTTATTTTCCCGTTAATAAAACGATTTTGCTGATTCTCCAACCCCTCAACGATCGCATCGACGATCTCGCCGCAGATCCCTTTGACGACTTGTTGATGGATGATTTTGTGAGATATCTCGAAGAATGTCGCTTGTTGCTCGATCGCGCTAAAAGAACCCTCTCTTCCCAACCCAACCCGGCTAAATTTGCCAGCATCGCCGCTAATCTCTATTTTTGCATCGATCGCATCGGCGACGGTCTTGAAGAACTAGAATATTTTACTCAAAATTACGACGATCGCTGCTTGCATACCGGTCAGGAAATGTTTAGAATTGCTTGGAATTTATCCGACAGTGCTAGGGCCTCGGCATCTGCTTTCGCTTTTTCTTATTGAAATGTCGATTGCTCGGTCGTACATTTTCGGCAAATACCACTAAAAATTGGCTCGATATCGTTTATCCTGGATAAAGACGTAATTTAACTAAACTTTACAAAATCTAGTTATAAACACTATGCAATGCATCATTAACCGTCGGGCGCAATTTTCGGCGAGTCATCGCTACTGGTTGCCAGAATTAGACGAAGCAGAAAATCGCCAACGTTTTGGGCTTGGGGCTAATTTTCCCGGACACGGACACAACTACGTTCTCTACGTGTCGATCGCCGGAGAACTAGATGAATACGGTATGGTACAAAATCTATCTTATGTCAAACAAGTCATTAAACGAGAAATTACCTCTCAGTTAGATTACGCTTATTTAAATCAGGTTTGGCCCGAGTTCGATCGCACTTTACCGACTACAGAATATATTTCAAAGGTAATTTGGGATCGCTTAGCTCCTCACTTACCTTTAGTGAAAATAGAATTATACGAACATCCCGAACTTTGGACAGAATATCAAGGAAAAAATATGCAAGCTACTTTAACAGTTAAAACTCATTTTAGTGCCGCCCATCGTCTGGCCAAACCAGAGTTAAATTTAGCAGAAAATACTGCTATATACGGCAAATGCGCCCGCGTTAACGGTCACGGACATAACTATCATTTAGAAGTATCCGTAGCCGGACAAATCGATTCTCGCACGGGAATGCTGGTAGATCTCGGTGCTTTACAAGCGGCGATCGACGATTTGATTGTTGAACCGATGGATCATACATTCCTCAATAAAGATATTCCCTATTTCGCTGAGATCGTACCCACAGCAGAAAATATCGCCCTTTATATCGCTAAAACCCTGCAAAAACCAGTTAGAGAATTAGGGGCCGAACTTGATAAAGTAAAATTAATCGAAAGTCCCAATAATTCCTGCGAAATTTATTGTCGTAATTTAGCTTTAGATGAAGACAGTAGCGATCGCAAAGAAGCAATCTTAGCAGCTAATTAAATTTTTTCAGAAGATTGCAAACTGTTAACAAAACTAAACATGAACCGACAAGCAAATAAATCTGTTTGATAATATGAGCGAAACTATTCCAGTCAAATGTTTCTTAAAACTGACTGGGACAATCATAAAATCATCATAATTTGATAAGGACAGAAAAATATGGAATCATCTGAAACTCAAAAACTCGAACCCAAGGTAGCAGAAGAGAAAAAAACTCCTGATATCAATACATCTGCTGCTGGAGATTTAGTTCCCGTTGACGGCGATCGAGCGCAATGGCAAGAAGCGATCGAGCCAATTAATGATTTTATCAATACCTTACCCCAAACCCTAACCCAATTTTTCTCGAATTACAAAAATCTTCTTGCTGTTTTGGGATACGGTACTCTAGCTCTAGTTTCGGTTTATATTACCTTAGCTGTTTTAGATGCAATTAATGATATTCCTCTATTAGCTCCTTTGTTTGAACTGGTAGGATTGGGTTATACTGGCTGGTTTGTCGTCCGCTATCTCTTGCAAGAATCAACCAGAAAAGAATTAAGGACTGAAATAGGGGCTATCAAAGAAAATATTGTCGGCTCTAAAAAATCTGAAGAAAAGTAAATTTAAAAATCCTTAAAAACTAAAGTTTAAATTTGATAAAATCCTCCTTAATCGATCGAAATTTGGAGGATTATTTTTTTATAGGCTCATTTTTTGTTCGATCGCTTTCAAACTACGGTCTATTTTTTGCTCTATTTCTCTTAGTTGAGTTAGATCGTGCAAGCGTTGGGGGTTGATGCGGCTACGCACTTGTATTTGTTTGAGTTTGCGTTCTAATTGTTTCGATAGTTTGAGCGCGTCTCGAGCTAATTCGTCCATTTGCTGCTGTTGGTATAATTCTAAGGCTGTACCTCGCAGTATTTGTAGAGTCGCTTCTTCTGCAAAGTCTCCAGGGGTTAATTGAGAACAAAGTAAGATCCTCTCTTCTTTATACCAACGCTGCATTTCAAATTTTTTGGTTTTTTCGAGCGGCGTTTCGGGTAAATTATTGAGATCTTTTAATTTTTTAATTAAATATTGATAATAATCGCCATCGAGGTTTTCGATCGAAATTCTCGCGATCTCATTTTCGTAGCAAAAAATCGAACCCCCCCAACTAGAAAATTTGAAATCAACTCGGTTTATTTCTCCTTTTAGCAAGCGATTGAATAATTCGTGCCAAAGTTTTTCTTGAGTGAGATTCTCGAAATGTTTTATTGGTTTATTATTTAATGATAAAGTAGGTTTTGGTTTCTGCTTGGATTCTGGTGGAGCTTCAAAAATTAGGGTCGATCTTTCGCTAGCTGTTTTACTTACTTTTACAGTCGAATCGAGCCGATAACGAGCGACTTTTTTGCTCGGTTGCCCTTCACGATTATTTAAAATTAATGTCGAGCGATCGTTAATATTATTTATGATTGGTTGTTGCTTGTGAAATGCTTCCATCTTAAAATTATATTTACCTCTTGAAGAATACTAATTGCCATAAATAACAAGCCAGAGATTTTCTACTTAGTTCCTCTTAAGAATAATCTCGATCGCTATTTTAAGCAACTCGGCTTTTAGTTTCTAAAGAGGGCTAGATCGTTCTCAAATCAAGCTTTTGCTAAGAAAAACGCTCTTTTTTTCTGACTATTTACTTAATTATACTTAATTAAGTTATTTCTGAGTCTTTGTGCGGCAAAGTATATTTTGCTCCATTCCGTAGTGACTCGGGTCATTTTCCAATTGTAATTTTGACAAAGTCCTTTGAGGGTATTTCCTTCTTTTAGATAATTAATTAAATCCTTTTGAGTTGGCGTTAAATTGTGCCAATATTTATGCCATTCTCGGGCAGTCAAGCCTAAATTATGCTCTCGCAAAGAAATTTCTAACCATTGGGCGATCAATTCTGGCTTTTCTTTAATTGCAAAAACTTTTAAGGCGTGATAATTAATTTTTTCCCGCAATCGATAAACTTTTTCGATCGGTAAATTTAAAATTTTAGCCGTCGTTTCTTGAGAATGTCCTTGTAAATAAAGTCGCAACCATTTTGCTGCAGTAACACCTAATTTTTGGGTTAAATATTGTTCGAATTCTTTAATTACTTCAATTCTTATTGTTTGTCGCTCTTGCCATTTTTTATTTTCTTGATACTCGATGATAGCTTGCTCGTCAAGTAAATTGACCGCCGGATCGGTATTTTTTTGCGGACTTACCAAACGCAGACGTTTATTTTTGGGAATTTGGGTAATTCCGCCCCGTTTTCCCTCGACCATAAAATTAATTACTCTATAAAATAATAAAGGTCGATCGCGAATCGGTCGCAAACAATATTCTTCTAAAGTTGCTAACAGTAAACTATTCGCTAAATTAGAGTTACCGGTAGATTTGGTAATATCATTATTCTGTTTTTGCAAGTAACGATCTTTTTCGAGCATTGCTTGAATTACTTCTTGCAAAATATCCGATACTGAGGAGTATTCTCGATAAGTTTCTAACCATATTTCCAATTTTCTCCGAACAATGACGATCGAACTGAGTCGGTCGATTAAATTCCGATAAGCTTGCTGCGGACTGACTCCTAAATATCTTTTTTGTAAAATATTGTAGCGATAGCTTATTGTTTGGCAGTGAATTTGGCAAAGTTCTGTTTCTGAATAAATTAAAAGATCGCAATTAGAGCGAGTCAGTTTGTTAAATTTTTCTGCTAATAACCAATTTACTATACATTCTCGAGTCGTTCTGTTTTTAATCCCTGCTTCTCTAGCTAATAAATTATGCCAATATTGCTTCAATCGAGATTCGATCCGATCTTGCAGGCATTCGCTAACTGTAACTCGTTCTTCAATTGTCATTGGAAGCTCCTTGAATGCTTTCGGTGGTGGATCTAAAATTTGGGCCGGTCAAGTTTTAAGCTCTCAAGATTTTTGCTAAATAATTAGTTTTTTCAAGCAGTACCAAAATATTTGCCTAGGTGGAGCAAAAAAATGGTATTTTATTTAAAGTAAAGGCAATATCCTATGTGTTAGAGAAAACTATTTTTTTGATAACAATACTGATATTAACTCTTCTCAATCGGATTGTTAACCAATAAAACTTATAGAATAATCCCTACAAACCTCATACAGACCCGCTAAATTGGAATAAAAATCATTACTTGCAGCAAAGGCCGTATCTAGCAATAATTTAAGCAATTAAACTAGATAATAAACTCAAATGGCAAACGAATTTTCAATTCCGGTAGTGGTAAACGGTGCGGCTGGTAAAATGGGTCGGGAAGTAGTTAAAGCAGTTACTAATGCTGAAGGTATGACCCTCGTCGGTGCGGTCGATCGAGATCCCGAATATATGGGCAGAGATGCCGGAGAAGTAGCAGGAATAGAACCGATCGAGATCCCGATAATCAACGACCTACAAGGAACGCTAGTCTTAGCTACCCAAGAGAAAATTCAAGGCGTGATGGTCGATTTTACCCATCCAAAAACAGTTTACGAGAACGTCCGTACTGCGATCGCCTATGGAGTTCGCCCCGTAGTCGGTACTACCGGACTCAGCAAAGAGCAAATTGACGATTTAATGGATTTTGCCAAAAAAGCAAGTACCGGAGGAATAATCGCCCCCAATTTTTCGATCGGAGTTATTTTATTGCAACAGGCCGCAATACAAGCATCCCAATACTTCGACCACGTCGAAATTATCGAACTGCACCACGATCGCAAAGCAGACGCGCCGAGCGGTACGGCAATCAAAACAGCGCAAATGCTAGCAGAAATGGGTAAAATATACAACCCCGCAGCCGTAACGGAAACAGAACACATTGAAGGTGCTAGAGGAGCAGTATCGGAAGCCAATATCCGCATCCACAGCGTGCGTTTGCCGGGTCTAATAGCCCATCAAGAAGTAATTTTCGGGTCGGCAGGTCAAATATATACTTTGCGCCACGATACGACCGATCGAGCTTCTTTTATGCCAGGTGTGATCTTAGCAATTCGCAAAGTAACCGAACTACAATCTTTAATTTATGGTTTAGAAAAGGTATTATAGAGAGTTTTGAGAAAATAAAATTAATGTTAGTACCGATAACCCGAGAAAAATTCGAGCAGATCGTCCCTTTAGCGGCTACGGGGCCGCAATACAATTATTATTGGGGTAAAGTATCGGATCTGGTGAGAAGATCGTTAATATCGGCTATAGCCACGATCGTAACTTTATTTTTCGGCAATGTTTTCGGCGGCGGAAGTTCGGGGTTGATGTTTATTTTCGGTGCGATCGGCGGTTTTTATTGGCTGTGGGCCCCAGTTTATCAGGCAACCGTCCGCAATGCCGCTTTGCGTCGCATTCCCTATAGTGGTTTTTGGCAAGGTAAAGTGTTGGATGTTTTTGTGAGCGAGGAGTTAATTGGCGAAGAACAAACAGTAAACCAACGCGGGGAATTAGTAATTATCGAAAATAGAGAAAGAAGGATCAATCTCGAAGTTGGCGACGAAACTGGATTTACTGCTTTAATTCAAGCACCATTAAACCGTCTCCATAAAAATATTAATCGCGGCGATACTGCGGAGTTATTGATCTTGTCTCGTCAACCGGATCTCGGTAGAATTACTAAAATTACCGATGCTTTCATTCCTCGTTACAATCTTTGGGTTGGAGAATATCCCTATCTCCAGAGAGATGTATTTGCTGAAGTTAGCAGGGAAATAGGAGGTAGGGCCAGAAATAGAGATCCTTATCGGACTCGTCGTCGCTCTTATAGATAACAAACAAGGCAATCGATCGGAAAAATGAATTTAGTTAGGCAAGTAAAAATCAAATTTAATAAGAGTTATCAATTTATTTTCTTCTTTTTGGCTTCTTTGGCCGTGATTTTATTTATTTATGTTTTACCTGCCCTAACTAAACCAGTAGAAATTTCTGTTTTAATTCAAGCTTTAGAATCGGCTCAATTACAACCATTAGTTACAGAATTCAATCAAAAACATCCCGATATTAAACTAGAAATTATCGAAGCTCCCAACGCTAGCAATCAAGTAGAAGATCTTTATACTTCTTCTTTTTTATTAGGAGAATCGCCTTACGATTTAGTCTATATGGATATCGTTTGGACTCCTAAATTTGCCGCCGCAGATTGGTTGCTGCCTTTAGAAGATCGCGTTTCAGATTCAGAATTAGAAAATTTTCTCGATGGAGATGTTGCCGGAGGTAGTTATAACAATTCTCTTTATCGAATGCCTTTTCGTTCCGATGCCGGAATGCTTTATTATCGGAGCGACTTATTAGCAAAAGCCGGAAAAAACCCCCCCGAAACTTTTAGCGAATTAATTGCTACTGCTCGAGAAATTCAAACAGAAACAGATGTTAACTGGGGCTTTCTTTGGCAAGGCAAACAATACGAAGGTCTCGCAGCCTTTTTTGTTGAAATACTCGAAGGTTACGGCGGTTTTTGGGTCGATCCAGAGAGCTTAGAAGTAGGTTTAGATCGACAAAATGCGATCGAGGCTATAGAATTTTTACGAAGTACGATCGCCGAAAATGTATCTCCTCGCGGCGTAACTACTTATATCGAACCAGATACTCATCGTTTATTTATCAGTGGCGAATCGGTTTTTATGCGAAACTGGCCCTATGTTTACTCTCTAGCATCAGCACCAGATTCTCCGATACGAGGTAAATTTGAGATTAAGCCAATGGTTCGCGCTCCAGGCTACAATAGCGGTGCTTGTTTGGGTGGCTGGGGTTTCGGAATTTCTAAAACTACCAAACATCCCGATGCTGCTTGGGAAGTAATTGAATTTTTTACTAGTAAAGCCAGTCAAAAAAAATATGTCTTGAGTACGGGATACGTACCCAGTCGCAAATCTTTATTCAATGACCCCGAAATCGTCGCTAAATACGCTCATTATCCAGAATTGTTAAATATAGTCGAACAATCTGCTTTACGCCCGCCGATCGCCCAATATTCCCAAGCTTCCGATATTCTGCAAAGATATCTCAGTGCTGCTTTAACCGATACTATGACTTCAGAAGCAGCAATGCAAGCAGCAGCAGCAGAAACAAGAAGACTTTTGGCTAGGTAATAATGTTTCTCAAAAGCAATAGGAGACTTACTAAAGGAAGTAAGTTAGAAACGTACCATGGTATCTTCGCACAGAGGTCAGGGGTCAGGGGTCAGGAGTCAGGACTCAGAAATTACAAGCTTTTTAGGGATTAATTGGATTACATACAAACAGGAGTTATCCATACTAGCTAACGCTTGATTTATTTCTTTAGACTGAAGAAAGCTCCTCGAATCTTTACGTAAGCTAGAAGTGAGAGGGGAAAATTGATAAGCAAAAAAGGAGGAAAAGCAATGGCTTCAGTAATTAATAAAGTTAATTGTGGAACTGGTACTAGCAACAAAGAATACGATCTCGTCAGCATTCTTTATCATTGCTTAGAAGGGGCTGCAACCTACGAACAGTATATCGAAGATGCCAAAGAAGCGGGAGATAAAGAGCTAGCAGATTTTTTTGCAGAAGTAAAACAAACTAACTGTCAGCTATCAGAAAAAGCAAAAAATTTACTCAAACAAAGACTAAATCAGTAGTTTAGTTGAAAGTTATTTTTTTGTTTTTAAGGACTCGATCGAGTTTAAAAAAACATTTTTTCCATTTACAATGAGCCAACAAGCAGATATTTAAAACATTATCCCTTAAGGTTGGTTCGCTTCACAATATCGTTTATTAATAGGAAACTGTATCGTGTTCGCTACAGAACTATTATCCAATCATTTTTTATTAAGCGACTTATTCGCTCAAACCGCAAACGCAGTTCCAGGAATAAATATGGAAAACTTCCTGGAATATACCCCAATTCAGCGTCAGCTTATCTCCCATCTTTTAACTTTAGGAGTAAGTACGATGGCTTGCGGCTTCGTTTACTTTCTAGCCACGATGAAAAGTGCCGCACCTCGCTACCAAGCCTCATCGGTTTTTTCAGCCGTAGTCATGGTATCGGCATTTTTGATTCTGTTTCGGCAGCTTAACGGTTGGCTAGATGCTTTTGAATTTGACGGCACGGTTTGGAAACTTACGGTAGCAGAACTAGGAACTTTCACCGAAAGCACTTTTAACAACGGCTATCGCTATCTCAACTGGTCGATCGACGTACCTTTGCTTTTGACACAAATGCTTTTTTTGTTCGACTTAAACAAAGGACATAAAAGAAGGTTGCGAATTAAATTTGTTACAGCCGGTCTATTGATGATTTATACCGGATACGTCGGTCAATACTTCGAAGTAACCAATCTTACTGCTTTTTTTATCTGGGGTGCAGTCAGTACGGTTTTTTACGTCTACATTCTTTTTTTAGTAGGCAATCTCATCGGTCACGCTCGCAAAGACTTACCAGAAAAACCACGCAAAATGTTTATGGGAGTTTGGTGGCTGATACTGATTTCTTGGACGCTTTACCCCCTGGCCTATCTAGTTCCCTGGATTTGGCAAATGTATCCCGCTTGGGGCGGCTGGGCAGCAGTAACCCGACAATTTCTCTTTACCATGGCCGATATTTTTTCCAAGGTAATTTACGGAGTATTACTGACTAACATCGCCTTTACTCGTAGCGCGATCGAAGGATATCAGCCAGCTTTAGGGCAAGAAATAACTAACGGTAAGCCCAAAGTTAAAGAAAGAGAATATATCGAACGGTAATAGCTGCTAAAAACTAAAAAAAACCATATCAAGGAGAAAAAATATGACATATCGACACGCGATCGGCACATTTGCCACTTACGAACAAGCTCAATTTGCCTTACAAGAATTAAGTAATGCTGGCTTTAATATGGACAAAGTTTCTATTATTACTCAAAATCCAGAAGAAACATCAACTAACGGCACAAGAGTAAAACCGGCCAGCGAACAAGCTAAAGGTGGTGCTGGTGCTGGAGCAACCGCAGGGGCAGCTACTGGAGGTATTTTGGGTTTATTTGGTGGCTTGGGAGCACTTTTTATACCCGGAGTCGGCCCGGTAGCAGAGTTAGGGATCGTTTTAGCTAATACTCTTTTGGGTAGCGGTATCGGGGCCGCAGGTGGTAGTCTAGTTGGAGCTTTAATTGGTTGGGGTATTCCTGAAGATCGAGCTAACTATTATAACGATCTACTTTCTCAGGGTAACTATTTAATTTTAGTAGAAGGAACGGAAGCAGAAATTAACCTCGCCGAGTCGGTGCTGCAAAAACGTAGCGTTAACGATTGGAGCGTTTACGGCGCGCCTACAGCTCATCCTACCACTGGAATGGGTAGAATATAAAATTGTTTATAAGTCCTCATTTCGAGGGCGAAAATATTTCCGCAGCGATCGCAGTACCCAACAAAATTAAACCACAACCGAGAGCCATCGATCGAGTTATCGGTTCTGCTAGTACTAATGCACCCCAAACTGCAGCAAATAGAGGAATCAAATAAGTAACTGTTAG
>CAYWIH010000095.1:17713-20532 GCA_964458305.1 uncultured bacterium
AATTGCCGCGCTTAACTGGCTTCCCGTAGCAATGACTAATGGGGTAACTTCAGATAAATTTTGTTTGATATAGATACTGGCGATAGCATACATCAAAGCGGCTAATAATCCTCCACTGGCTGCTAAGATGAACGATCGATCTGTTGGTTGGTTTGCTAATCCGACTAAAACTATTACCCCAGCAAAACCGATCGCAAATCCGACGATCCGATTGAGGGTAAATTTTTCTTTCAACCAAAAAAAAGCGATAATCGTGCCAAAAAGAGGGGCTGTAGCATTTAAAATCCCATTAAATCCAGCAGATAAATATAAAGAAGCAAAAGCAAATAGTAAAAAAGGAATTGCCGAATTTATACAGCCAACAACAAATAAAGGAATAAATTTGCTGCGAATTTGATTGAGAAGATTGAGACGTGCTGAGACAAGCAATAAAGCCAAACCAGCCAATAAAACCCGCGTTTCGATGAGCCAAACCGGGCCTATTTCTGGGGCTGCAATACGCATAAAAAGAAAAGACGCACCCCAAACCGCAGCAAGTAATAATAATTCTAAAAAATCTGCTAAACTCATCTTAATTTTCCTCGCTTTTTGTTGATTCTCCCGCTAATAATTTCTGTTTGCGATCGACTCCCCAGCGATAACCGCCCAAATTACCATCCTGACGCAAAACACGATGACAGGGTACGATTAAAGCGATCGGATTGGTTGCACAAGCTTTACCTACTGCTCTGGAGGCTTTTGGGTTGCCGATATGTTTGGCTATATCTGTATAAGTGCGGGTTTCGCCGTATGGTATTTTTTGTAATGCTTGCCAAACTTGTTTTTGAAATGCAGTCCCTCTAATATCTAAAGGTAAGTTGAGATCTGTTTCTTTTCCTGCTAGAAATTGGAGGATTTTTTCGAGCCAAGTTTTATATTGATTATCGTCGCGAACGATCGTAGCTCGATCGAATTCTTTGCATAAACTATTTGTTAATTTTGCTGGGTTTTCTCCTAGTTTTACAGCACAAATTCCTAGATCTGTTGTTGCTACTAATAAATATCCCAAATAACAAGGAATTATAGTATAAATTATTTGAGTTTTTTTACCGCCTTGTCGATAAATTTTGGGAGTCATTCCTAATTGTGTTGCTGTTTTTTCGTATAAAGTACTGGTGGAGTTATAGCCTGCTGCATAAAGAGCTTCTGTAATTGTTAATCCTTTTTTTAATTCGTTTTTAAATCTTTCCAAACGACGGGCTTCTGCATATTGTCTTGGAGTTATGCCAAGAATTTGTTTAAATTTTCTTTGTAAGTAAGAGGGGCTGAGATCGACTTCATTTGCCAGTCGAGTTAATGTGGGTTCTTTTTCTATTTCTATATCGATTGTTTGACAAATTTTTTCGATCGATTCTATGTTCTTTTTTTCGAGATAATTTCGATCGCGATAACATCTTTTGCAAGCTCGAAAACCTGCTTTTTCTGCTTGTTTACAATTATCAAAAAATCTGACATTCTCTTTTTTTGGTTTGCGAGCAGGACAAGAAGGAAGACAATAAATTTTAGTTGAAATTACTCCATAAACAAAAATACAATCGAATATTCGATCGCGTTTTAAGATAGCAAGCCAATATTCATCAAAATTCATCCTTTTTTAAATTTAGCTCGACCTATTTAGAGTAACTTAAATTGTATTCTTAATTCTATCGGATTTTTGCGATCGAATCTTTTGAGGGATGGGGCAAACCGTTTTCTTAAAGATCTCCAAAAAAAAATCGATCGAAATAAGTTAACTAATCTAGTTATTATTTAGATCGAAGAATCAAGTAATATTAAGCTTTTTAGATCGCTAACTATATTGCGTAGAGTCTTATTAGCAATCTATATTTTTGAAAATTGAATTATTTCATTAAGGCTAAATTGTACATCCCCATAATCCGCATATTATCGCATTTATTTAAATTACAAACTTTGGCACTTACCGAACCATCTTTAGCTTTATTTACGACAATCATATCGCGAGCATACATATTATCCGTAGGTTCGTCTTCAACTGTAACCCATTCTCCTTTTAACACATATTTATTTTCTTGTTCTTCGTCTTCTCGAAGAGTAAATCCTTCTTTTACTTTATAAATCTTGCCATCATTTCTAATAACTTTTAATTCTAAATATCCCAGCGTTCCATTAATATTTAGTATTCCTCTATGCATACCGAAATCATTTTTCCAGTTAACTCTCCAGCGACCATCGAGATCGTTATAAGTAGAATCTGTTACTAGATTTTGAGAGATTAAATTTTCAGATTCAGAAATCTGATTTGCTGTAACTGGTTTGAAAGCAAATAATCCGATCGAGCTAATTGCTAAGGTAACAAGTGTTAATTTTGTTGCTAATTTTTTCGAGCCATTCATAACTTTTTCTCTAATTTATTTTGTTGACTTATTTTAAATTTTATTTGTTTTTAAAAATACTGTCTTCAGTAAAATCCGAGAGAAAATATACTTGTTACTTTTCTCAAAACTAAGAAAGGACTTAGTTGATAATTCAAAAATCACCAGGAAAGAGGAGGATTATTAGCTGCTTCTTTTTAGAGCGAATAAATTGCCGTATATCTAGGGGTTTTTGAGAATTGGCATTGTTATAAAAGTTTGTATTTAATAATAAAATGACGATCTGAAGCTCGATATTAGCAACTTAAGTAAATTCTATTAAATATAGAGTTTAAATTATAAAAAAGAGATTTTTCTCTGCAATTAATTAACAATTAAACTAGATAAAATTAATTTTAAAATATAAAAATCTAACAAAATTAAACTAACCATGTCTAAAAAGAGAAA